>SLRB01000298.1 GCA_007131165.1 Bacteroidales bacterium
CATTTTGGGTTGCCTGGATGTTTTCTTTGACAATATCAATATTGTAAACAGATGGATCGAGTCTCTCCTTAAATTCCCGGTATGTCTCAAGAGCCCTGTCAAACTGGTAATTTATATGATAAGCATTTCCAAGGAAGAAAAGAGCGTCCAGTGGTGCCCTCCTTGTCCTGAATGAAGGCCGTCTGTCACGGCTGTCCATATCGGTAACTGCTTTCTCCAGGTACTTGATTGAGGTTTCCTTTTCGCCCGGGATGTTGAGATAACATATACCGGTCCTGTAATTAAGGAAGGCATTGTCGGGGTCTTCGTTCAACAATTCCAGGTAAAGAGGAAGTGCCTCATTGAACTCTTCAAAGAGGTGAAATGATTCTGCCTCAAGAAACATTTCCTGCCTGCCCGAGTAGAGCTGTGAATATACTTGTGCCCCTGCCTTACTGGTTAAGATGAATCCGGTTATGAGGAGAAGAATTGTTCTAATCATGAAATAAATATAAAACTTAGAAACCAATCCGCTGTTCTGTGAAATTATAAATAATCTGGGATAAACATTATAGCCAGCTTGACAAGATCAGTTTATACTGAGACAAATTTAAAAAAAATATGCATAGTTACTTATCCGTGCATGGCAGAATCCGGGTCATATTTTCCTTTGAAGGTCAAAGTTTTCCATATAGCTGGCAATGCGCTCAAGAAACATGCCGCCAAGTGCGCCGTCAATTACCCTGTGATCATACGATAGTGAGAGGGTCATTATGTGTCTTATGGCAATGACATCTCCTATTGGTGCTTCGATGACTACGGGCTTCTTCTTTATAGCCCCCACGCCAAGGATGGCAGCTTCCGGCTGGTTTATTATTGGGGTCCCGGTGGTGTTTCTGAAAGTGCCGAAGTTGGTTATGGTAAATGTACCTCCTGTTGTTTCTGAAGGTTGCAGCTTGTTGTTTCTTGCCCTGTTTGCAAGGTCGTTTACTGCCCTTACAATACCGACAAGACTCTTCTCATCGGCGTTTTTTATTACCGGAACGACAAGGTTGCCGTCAGAAAGGGCTACGGCTATCCCGATATTGATGTTTTTTCTTATTATGATTGAGGTTCCGTCTACAGAAACGTTTACCATGGGGAAATCCTGAAGGGCTTTTGCAACGGCTTCTACAAACAATGGAGTATAGGTGATCTTTTCTTTTTCCCGGTCCATGAATCCGGCTTTGTTGGAGTCGCGCCAGCTGACAAGCTCACTTACATCAACATCGATAAAAGAAGTTACATGCGGTGAGATCTGTTTTGAGGCCACCATGTGCCCTGCTATAATCTTTCTTACACGGTCCATCTCAACAATCCTGTCTCCCTCGCCAGGTAATGGTCTCCTTAACTTTGTATGACCGGTGAAGCTTTTCTCAGCACCGGATTCCGCAGTACCTTCTGTTCCCTTCTCTTGTACACCGGTCACTTCGACAGGTTGCATGTCACCATGCCTGCCTGTTTTGTTTTTGACATCCAGATATTTTACAAGATCGTTTTTAGTTATCCTGCCGGATTCACCTGTCCCTGAAATGCTGTCAAGTTCAGCGGCAGAGATGCTTTCTTTTTTAGCAATACTTCTAACCAGGGGTGTTAGGAACTTTCCCGAGGGAGTTTGCCGCGGTATCTCACCGGAGTGCTTGTAATAAGGGGCACTGTCATCTGATTGTTTTGTTTCTGGTACACGGTCATGTCCTGTTGTTGAAAATTCCTGCGGTTCAGGTGTGCCTTGCTGCTGAATGCCGCCCCCCGGAGCATGTTCCCGTGGTTTTTGGCCGGATGCACCCCTAATTCTTTCAACCTCAAGGTCAACCTCACGGGGGTCTGACTGTGGAGGTTCGGATCCTGTTTCAATAATTGCAAGCAGGCTTCCAATTGCCGGGGTTTCTCCTGCTGCCATAACAATCTTTGCTACAATTCCTTTGACAGGAGAGGGTATCTCCGAATCGACCTTGTCGGTGGCAACTTCAAGCAGAGGTTGATCTTCTTCAACATGATCCCCTTCTTTCACTAGCCATTTTGTTATGGACGCTTCTATTATCCCTTCGCCCATTGCAGGAAGAACAATTTCGATCTTTGCCATGATCGTTAAGATTTTATGATACCCTCATTTAAAATATCTTGTCTGCGACACCATTATATAACATGGACAGGCGGCCTTTCAGGCCGGCCTCAAACGCTATTTAAGCGTAATTAGCAATGTTAACCGGATATTATACAATAATTACACAATATCAATATACGAAATATAGAACATAGACAACAAGTCTTTGTTTAAGTGTTACGGGAAAAATGAACGGTTTTTATTCATGCGGCTGTTCATAAACAATATCAGCAGCCTCGTAATAATTGTACCCGCGAGACCCCATATGGCCAGTGGGATAATTGTGAAAAACTTGAAATACCAGTGGGGGCTGAGCATTGCATATACAAGAATTATAAAGATACTGCCCAGCAGTATCCCTCTTATACTTCCGTCAACTCTTACAGGAGTTTTATAGCCTCCTGTAAGAAGGATTGAAACTACCCATATTGCGATCAGTGCAGGTATAAGTACTGCCGGATTTTCATCAGGATATCCCTGTCCTCCTAAAAACAGGCGGTTTTCCCAGCCTGTTGGAAATATCAGGAAGCCTGCATACAATAGTGCAGCATCTGTTACGGGCAGGATAATCCTTCCGGCTAACCTTTTAATAATTGAAAGGCCGGCCCTGGAATATATCGCAATAAACAATAGTACAACCAGCAATGACCTGCCGGGCGCCCTGAAATGCTTTTTGGCGTATATCGCCATGGCCCTGTAAAAGACCAGGACATAGTTGATGCTTGATTTTCTGGTGCTCTCTCCTTTAAAGTGGACAATTTTTGTTCCGGGGTGATAATAGATTTTGTAACCCTGCTTCAGGAGCCTGCAAGAGAGATCAATATCCTCGCCATACATAAAAAATGACTCGTCAAACCATCCTGTCTCATCCAGTGCCGTTTTCCTGGCAAAAAAGAAAGCACCTGTCAGCACCTCTATCTTTTGGATTTTATTCTTGTCGAGGTGGCCAAGGTAATACCTGCCATATTTTTCAGATTTTGGAAACAGGGCAGTAAGTCCGCTTATCTTGTAAAAAGCAACTGTTGGTGTGGGAACAGCTCTTTTCGATTCAGGGAGGTACCTACCCATACCGTCTACCATTTTTACACCCATGGCACCGGCTTCCGGATTTGAATCCATGAAGTCGATACAAACCCTGAAAGTTTGCTTCTCAACAAGTGTGTCCGGGTTCAGAAAGAGGATATATTCGCCGCGGGCATGTTTGAGAGCCTGGTTGTTAGCTTTCGAGAATCCGGGATTATTTTTGTTAGCCAGCAGATGCACCATTGGGAATCTTTCCGCCACCATAGCCGCAGAATTGTCGGATGAGTTATTGTCTACAACAAAAATTTCTGCATCTATACCCTCGGTAGCTTCACAAACCGTCTGAAGGCATGAATCAAGAAGGTTTTTTACGTTGTAGCTTACAATGATTACTGAAAGTTTCATCGTTTGCAATAACAGGTATATCTGCCGATAGGCCTCATATAAGGGGGTGAATTTGTGTCAGTGATTATTTGATATTTTTCCTGATCGCGTTTGCTAATCTTTTAATACCTTCTACATTCATATCTTTCGATGCAAAGGAAAAATTAAGTCTCATTGTATTCCTGCCGCTGCCGTCACAGTGAAATACACTGCCCAGTACAAAAGCTACTTTCTCCTCTATTGCCTGCATAAAAAGTTCACCGGCATCCATATAATCGGGAAGTGTGAGAAAGAGGAACAATCCTCCGTCCGGCTCTGTCCACGAAACGCCGTCAGGCATATATTCCTTCAGGGCAGTAAGCATTATGTCCCTTTTTTCGCGGTATAGATTTTTGATTTTTTCAAGATGATTGTCGAATATTCCGGTTTCAAGATATCTTGCTGCTATTTTCTGTACAAAGGGAGATGTGCAAAGGTCTGCTGTCTGTTTTGCAGTTACCAGCTTGTCGATAATCTTTTCATGAGCAATAACCCAACCTATGCGGAAACCCGGAGCCAGTATCTTGGAAAAGGTTCCAAGCGAAATTACGTGGCCGGTATTATCCATGGCATAGATCATTTTTTGCGCACTGCCCTCAAAGCGCAATTCCCGGTATGGGCTGTCTTCAACTATTAGTACATCGTGTTTATGTGCTATGTCTATAATTTCCTGCCTTCTGGATTCCGGCATTGTGATCCCTGCAGGATTCTGAAAATCGGGAATGGTGTAGATGAATTTTGGTTTTTCTCCAAAGGCCTTCATCTTTTTGAGCTTATCTTCCAGCAAATCTGAACGCATGCCGTATTTATCCAGCTTTACACCCTCCATTTGTGCACCGTAAAACCCGAATGCACTTATGCCACCCAGGTAAGAAGGCAGTCCGCAAATGATCTTGTCGCCGGGATCGATAAATATTTTTGGAAGCAGGTCAAGCGCCTGCTGGGAGGCGGTTGTAATGATAAGGTTGCCGGTTCCTATATCAAGGCCCTGTTTACGATACCGCTCTACCAGGAGTTCCCTGAGCCGCTGATCTCCTTCAGTCGTACCATATTGTAAGGCAAGGCTTGCATCTTCTGAATCGAAAATTTCACAAACTATTTTTCGAAGGTGCTCAACGGGGAATGATTCGGGCGAGGGTAGACCGCCTGCAAATGATATTATCTCTGGCCGCTGTGTTAGTTTCAGCACTTCCCTTATTGCTGATTTTTTCTGGGCACTGATCTGCCTGTTGAATACTTTATCCAGGTCACTTACCATAGTTTGATTGGTTTATGGAGTGCAGTTTAATATGCTCTTTTACTGTTGAAACCCGCATTAGTCTTCGTCAGACAAAATAATAGGAATAAAGCATGCGGGTTTGACTTCGTCGATCTCATATGTAATGTAGTTTAACTCTTTGCTAAAATGATCAGATGTGACATTCATATGTTCAAGGCACTGAATATCTACTATATGCAAAATATAATTCACTGATTATTAGTATTGTTAACCTGATTTGCACGTCTGAAAGATGATTCAAAGAGGGTCCTGTTGACAATCGATCTCCCCAGTGTAATCTCATCGGCATATTCAAGCTCGTCGCCAATTGAAACCCCCCTTGCTATAGTTGAAATGGTAACCGGGTATTTGTTCAGCTTCCGGTAGATATAGAAATTTGTTGTGTCACCCTCCATAGTGGTGCTGAGTGCGAGTACAACCTCTTCTATACCACCATGTGCAACTTTTTCCACCAATGGTTCGATATTCAGATCGCCGGGGCCCGTCCCGTCCATTGGAGATATTATGCCACCCAATACGTGATATACCCCTGAAAACTGTCTTGTATTCTCAATTGACATTACATCTCTTATACTTTCAACAACGCATATTATCCCCTGGTCTCTCTTCTTGTCGGAGCAGATATCACATATTTCAGTATCAGAAATATTGTAGCATATCGAACAATGTCTGATCTCATTTCTGAGTTTGAGTATCGATCCGGAGAACCTTTCTACATCTGCCTTATCCTGCCTCAAAAGATGCAGTACAAGTCTGAGGGCAGTCTTCCTGCCTATTCCCGGGAGGCCGGCGAACTCTGAAATAGCCGCCTCAAGAAGTTTTGAAGGATAGTGGTCAGGATTCACTTTGAATTCTTTTGCAACACAAAATTAATACCATTTAGCACCATTAACAAACATATAAACTTTAATCAGCATAGCAAACATGATGTTTTATAACCTCTTTAATTTTTTTTGATTAATCTTGCATTCCGGTTTTCCTGATCATTTACAATAGAGTTCACTATGTCTCCATACCTGGTATTAACGGTTGTTCTGGCCTATTTTGCCTTACTGATGGCTATATCCTGGCTGACGGGGAAGGATCAGGGTAATGCAGCGTTTTTTCTTGGAAACCGTCAATCACCCTGGTATGTTGTTGCGTTTGGAATGATCGGAGCTACCCTGTCGGGTGTAACTTTTATATCGATTCCCGGTTGGGTTGGTGAGAGCAGTTTTTCATATATGCAAATGGTACTCGGCTACCTTGCAGGATACTTTTTCATAGCCAATGTTCTCATGCCTCTTTATTACAGGCTAAATCTAATTTCAATTTATACATACCTTGAAAAGAGGTTCGGATTTTATTCTTATAAAACGGGAGCTTTGTTTTTCATTGTTTCCCGCCTTGTGGGGGTGTCAATGAGAGTTTACCTTATGGCCGGTGTCCTGCAGGTCACGGTTTTTGATGCCTGGGATATCTCTTTCCATATCTCTGTTGCTGTTACGATTTTGCTCATCTGGTTGTATACATTCAGGGGTGGGATACGAACGATAATCTGGACAGATACACTGCAAACACTATTTATGCTTGTTGCTGCGGGAGCAACCGTATATGCTGTTGCAGGAGAGCTTTCTCTTGATGCAGGCGGTGTGTTCAGGGCAATTTATGAAAGTGAACACTCAAAGGTGTTTTTTTTTGACGACTGGCGTGATGGCCGGTATTTCTTCAAACAATTTACAGGCGGCGCATTTATTGCAATTGTAATGACCGGACTTGATCAGGATATGATGCAGAAAAACCTCAGCTGCCGGAATATACACGAAGCCCGTAAAAATATGTACTGGTTTAGTCTGACCCTTGTACCGGTTAAGTTGTTGCTTCTTTGTCTTGGCGCGTTGCTTATTATATTCGCATCAGAGTCAGGAATTGTTATGCCTGAACGGGCAGACGATATTTTTCCGGTAATTGCAACTCAGGGATACCTGCCCTCATTTATTACACTGTTTTTTGTTGTGGGACTTGTGGCAGCCACATATTCAAGTGCAGATTCCACCCTCACTGCACTGACTACGTCATTTACTGTAGACATTCTTGGGAGGGGGGACAAAAGAGGGGCTACCGGGTTGTTAGTACGAAAGCTTGTTCACGCAGGAATGGCTGTGACACTCGGGCTGTTTATCGTTTTTTTCAGGGTTCTGAACGACCAGAGTGTCATAAGTGCGGTGTTGACCATGGCAGGATATACCTACGGACCTTTGCTGGGTTTGTTCTTTTTTGGAATATTTACCAGAATGGGGGTGAAAGACAGTTTGGTGCCTGTTATTGCGATTCTCTCACCGGCACTGACCTGGTTGCTTGATGCAGGATCTGAGAAGTTGTTTGCAGGTTATCAGTTTGGATATGAGATTATTGTGGTTAACGGACTTCTGATGTTTGCCGGATTGTTTATTATAAGCAGGTCGCAGAAAGATTGAAAGCCTGAACATCAGAAGAAGGCTGCCCTCCATTTTGCCTGCTGGAAGGCAGCCCTGATACGGACAGGTTTATCTCTGAACTGCTGATATTAACACCCGGGGCGGCTTGCTGGATAATTGCTATTTCCTGTTAACCGGATTTGTGACCGCCTTCTTTCTCATCCTCTCCAGCAATTCAGCCTCATCTTTCGTGCCGCTGTGTCCGTATATTTCTTGCATTATGTGATCATATTTCTCATAAACAACGTTTCTTCTGAGCTTAAGTGTGGGGCTGAGCTCACCGCTGATTGGAGTCCACTCTTCGTGAACAAGCCTGAACCGTTTGATCTGCTCGGTTACGCCAAGCTTACTGTTCAGTTCATTTATCTCTCTCTGGTATCTTGCCACAACCTGGGGTATCTTTATCAGCTCCTCGTTATCTCTATAATTTACCTTGTGCAAGGTACACCAATTATGAAGAAATTCGAAATTGGGCACAACAATTGCTGAAACAAATTTTTCGTTCTCACCAACAACCATTGCCTGATCAATGAAGAGAGATTCTTTTAATTTGTTTTCAATTACTTGCGGTGCAATATATTTACCACTTGATGTTTTGAATATCTCTTTCTTTCTGTCGGTTATTTTGAGGAATTTATTGTCTTCCATGATCCCTATATCTCCTGTATGGAACCATCCGTCCTCATCAATAACCTCCCTGGTCTGTTCAGGGTCTTTGTAATAACCAAGCATTATCCCCGGCCCCCTTGCCAGTATTTCTCCGTCTTCGGCTATCCTGATCTCCGAATTGTCGACCGGCGGCCCAACAGTCCCAAACCTAACATTACCCGGCTCTTCAAAATAATTCACGGCCAGCACAGGAGATGTTTCGGTTAATCCGTATCCTTCAAGTACAGGAATGCCCGCGGCCCAGAATATCCGGGCCAGACGCACCTGGAGTGCAGCGCCTCCGGTCATGATGAACTCTATATTGCCGCCAAGTGCCTGTTGCCATTTGCTGAATATCAGCTTACGGGCTATTTTCAGCCGGAAATTGTACCACCAGCTGTTTCCGGTATCCTGGTATTTCAGGCCGAGCGAAACCGCCCAGAAAAACAGCGATTTTTTGATGCCTTTCAGGTCCTTTCCTTTTCCGATAATTTTATCGTATACCCTTTCAAGTAGCCTGGGCACTGTTACAAACAAATTTACCTGAAGTTCCTTAAGATTGTCGGCAATTGTTGCCATACTTTCGGCATAATAAATACTGACTCCCTTGTACTGGTAAATGTAGTTAACCATTCTTTCGTATATGTGACACAGTGGCAGAAAGCTCAGGACCCTGAAGTCACTGGTTATATTGAACCTCGGGTCGACTGTCTTCACATTGCTTACAATGTTGTTATGAGATAGCATAACCCCTTTTGACACGCCTGTGGTACCGGAGGTATATATTATGGAGACCATGTCATTGGGGTCAATGCTTGCTTTTATCTTTTCGACCTCATCCTTGTATTTCTCAGAGTTTTCCCTGCCCAGCCCGATTATCTCAATGTAGTTGGGAGCACCCTCTACTTCATTGAAGGTGTAGAGTTTTTCGAGCCCCGGTATTGAATCTGCCAGAGGTTTAAGCCTCGAATAGAGGTTCTTGTCAGATACAATTAGCATCCTTGCATCAGAATGTGTAAGGATGTATTTGAATTCTTCATCACTGATAGTGGGGTATATAGGAACATGTACCACACCAACCGCCGACATTCCCATGTCTGCAAAGTTCCATTCAGGACGGTTATTGGAGATAGTGGCTATCTTATCTCCCTTTTTGAAACCCATGCTTAATAGTCCGCTGGAGAAATTCCTGGCCATTTCAGCATATTCGGATATGCTGTATTTTCTCCATTCCCCTGCCTGCCTGGAAGCAAGTGCATCTTGTTTGCCCGGGTATTTTTGGCTAAATGCATCTAAAATGTCAAATGTTCTGGTTACTTGCATGTTATATTAGTTAGGGTTAAAATGAGTACAATCAAATATATTATATTTTGATCAAAGTGAATCGACCAAAATTAAAAAATAGTTTAAAAGCAATAGCAATAATACACTAAAGGTCAGTATAGCAATATTATAAATTAATAATTATTTTCGACCGGGTTTCGACCGCCATTTAAATCCGGGACATCTTGCAGTGTGAATCAAATGCTTAATTTAAGAAATTTGCTATATTTATACGGGCTTTTAATGATTACCCGCGATACTCAACCGGTTAATTCCTGAAGTTTGAAATATCCTTGAACATTAAAACTTTTGGAAAACTAAATTGTTCTTCATGAATATTCCAGAATCCGGATTATGATTTTGATTCAAATTATATATGAAATTGATAAGGTCAGGGTATCACATTGGTCAGGACCAACAGGGCTTTTGACCGGCGGGCCCAATTTCAGGCAAAATATAGTTATGGTAAGGTTTACAAGACCAATGATTTAATTTAAATATTTTATTATGATTACTGATAAAAACCGGCACATATGAGAGGTACTGTTTTTTTAATACTGATAGTTGCTTTCTTTGCATCCGGGTTTGACCGGCACAAGCCTGCGTATGTAATTTACGATCAAAACGGAAGGGAAGTAACATATCGCAGGATGATGAGGGCGATAAGCGATGCTGATGTATTGCTTTTCGGCGAGATTCACGGAAACCCTATTTCCCACTGGCTGCAGTATGAGGTGGTGAATGATATGCACAATGCACTTGATGGCTCCATAATGATTGCTGCCGAGATGTTTGAGTCAGATAACCAGTTGATACTTGATGAATATCTTGGCAATCTCATTTCTCAGAACAGGTTTGAAGCTGAGGCAAAGCTTTGGGGTAATTACCAGACAGACTACAAGCCGCTGGTTGAGTTTGCCAGGGAAAACAACATACCCTTCATAGCCTCGAATATACCGCGCCGTTATGCCAACATGGTGTTCCATGGAGGATTTGAGGCCCTGGAGCAACTCGATGAACAAGCGCTTGCCTATATCGCACCGCTTCCTGTCGAATATGATCCTGAACTTCCTGGTTACCGTGCAATGCTTGAAATGAGCAGCGGAGGGATGGGGCATGCTTCGGAAACCTTGCCACAGGCCCAGGCAATAAAAGATGCAACCATGGCGCATTTCTTACTTATGAACAGGGAGCCCGGGAGATTGGTTATCCATTTGCATGGCACTTATCATTCTGATAATTTTGAGGGTATATACTGGTACCTGCGGCAGCAGGAACCAGGTCTTAACATTGTTACAATTGCTACGGTTACGCAGGAGAACACTGGACGGCTTGATGAGGAAGCCGAAGGAAGAGCTGATTTCATCCTGGTTGTTCCGGATACCATGACCCGTACCTACTGAGCAGGAGCTTCTCTTGCCAGTCCAGCGAGCTCTTTAACAGCTTTTTCAAGGCCCTCAGGCTTTTTCCCGCCGGCTGTTGCAAAGAAATCCTGTCCGCCACCACCGCCCTTAATGTGTCCTGCTACCTGCCTTATCAATTCATTAGCTTTCAGGTTTTTCCTCTTGATAATATCTTCCGATACCATTACTGCCAGGTGCGCTTTCCCGGAGATATCCGCACCTATCACCAGAAATAATCCGGGTATTTCTCCTTTGAGCTGGAAGGCAAGGTCTTTAAGCATGGCCGGCGTATCTGCCTTTACGGTTTCTGCAATTACGGTCATATCCCCTTGTTTTTCAGCTTTGCTTATCAGAATTGATTTTAACCCCGCCGCTTTGTCACGGTTTAATTCATCAAGTTTCTTTTCAAGGCTGGCTTTTTCGGTAATGAGCTGACCGGTTGCTTTAACCGGGTCGCCACTGCTCCGGAGCAGTGTTTTTATTTCCTTAAGCTTGTTTAGTTGTTCATTCACCCATTTTTCAGCACGTGGGCCTGTAACTGCTTCTATCCTGCGTATTCCTGCTGCAATTGCAGATTCAGAGGTTATCTTGAACAGTCCTATCTGGCCGGTACTGTCGGCATGTGTGCCTCCGCACAGTTCTATCGAATTGCCGAACCTGATTGTGCGGACTTCATTACCGTACTTTTCGCCGAAAAGGGAAATAGCTCCGGCAGCTTTGGCATCTCTGAATGATATTTGCCTTTGCTCCTCCATTGTGATGTTTTTACGTATTTTCCTGTTTACGGAGTCTTCAAGGTTGCTTATTTCCTGCTCTGTGAGTTTATGGTAATGTGAAAAGTCAAACCGGAGATAGTCATAATGTACGAGCGAGCCCTTTTGTTCTACATGATCACCCAGTATCTCCCTGAGAGCATCATGAAGAAGGTGTGTGGCGGTGTGATTGTTTGCGGTAAGTTTCCTTTTCTCACCGTCTACTTTTGCCCTGAACTGATTTACCGATAAGGGAGGCAGTTCACCTGTAATATGTATTATGATTTCATTTTCCTTAATGGTATTGAAAATTTTTATTTGTCCGTTATCGTGAGCAAGAAAGCCGGTATCTCCAATCTGCCCGCCGCTTTCAGCGTAAAAGGGGGTCCTGTCGAATACCAACTGGTACAAATCCTTTCCTTTTGATGTAACCTTCCTGTATCTTGTTATCTTAACCCCGGCTTCAAGCCTGTCATATCCGATAAATTCACCACCGGTATCTTCATCAAGCACTATCCAGTCACCTGCGTCAATTCTGGCATCCTGCCTCGAACGCTTTTTTTGGGTATCCATTTCAATGCCGAACTGTTTTTTATCAATTTCATACCCCTTTTCCCTGAGAATGAGTTCGGTAAGATCTGGGGGGAAGCCGTAGGTGTCGTAAAGAATAAATGCATTTTTTCCGTCTAATATTTTTGTATCTGCTCCGGTTATCATCTGTTCAAGCATTTTAATGCCTGTTTCAAGTGTCCTGAGAAATGCGCTTTCTTCCTCTTCAATTACCTTCTCTATAAACCCCTGCTGTGCTTTTAATTCCGGGTATGCATCTCCCATAATGGTGGTGAGGGTGGGAACAAGCTTATATATGAAGGGCTCCGGTTGTGAAAGAAAGCTGAAGCCGTATCTGATGGCACGACGCAGTATTCGTCTGATTACATATCCCGCTTTGTTATTTGAAGGCATCTGTCCGTCGGCTATGGAAAATGCAAGCGTGCGCAGATGGTCGGCAATAACGCGCATTGCTATATCTTTCTTGCTGTCTTCTCCGTATCTGGTGCCGGACAAATTTGATATTTCGTTTATCAGGGGTTGGAAGAGGTCGGTATCGTAACTTGACTGTTTCCCCTGCACCACCATGCAGAGTCTTTCAAAACCCATACCGGTATCAACGTGCTTCGCGGGCAGAGGCTCGAGCGTTCCGTCGGATTTTCTGTTGTACTGCATAAAGACGAGATTCCATATTTCAATGACAAGAGGATGGTCGCGGTTTACCAGTCCGGCACCGGGCTGAGCCTCCCGGTCTTCATCGGGTCTCATGTCGATGTGTATCTCTGAACATGGTCCGCATGGCCCTGTATCACCCATTTCCCAGAAATTATCCTTTTTGCTTCCGGGCAGGATGCGGTCAGCTTGCAGGTGTTTTTTCCAGCAGTTTGCGGCTTCGGTATCAGTGTCCAGATTTTCTTCGGGACTTCCCTCAAATATTGTTGCATACAAACGATCGGGTGAAATATGTAACTCTTTTACAAGAAATTCGTATGCCCATTTAATGGCATCTTCTTTGAAATAATTGCCGAATGACCAATTGCCAAGCATTTCAAACATGGTGTGATGGTAGGTATCATGGCCAACTTCCTCGAGGTCGTTGTGTTTTCCCGAGACCCTGAGACACTTTTGAGAATTGGCTACCCTGGGATATTGCGGCGGCCTGGTACCGAGGAATAAATCCTTGAACTGGTTCATGCCGGCGTTGGTAAACATGAGAGTGGGGTCATTCTTGACAACGATGGGGGCGGAAGGAAGGATTTTGTGGTCCTTTTTACTAAAATAACCGAGAAAAAGAGCTCTGAGATGGTTGGAGTCCATAAAATATTACTTTATAAAGAGATGGAATATCTTATTTTGATTAAATTATAACATGTATTTATTGAAAAACATCTTGTAAAATTAGTTTATTTCGTTTAGATTTGTTGGTTGGTAGAAAAAAATCCACTTAAAATTTTCAATATCAGGCTTATGACAAGGGAGAAATATAAATTTAACCCGGATTCGCTTCAATATGACAGGATAGATCATACATTCAGGGACAAATTGTTTGGTTTCCTTACTTATGTTTCTGCCAGTATCGTTTTAGCAGTATTGTATTTTCTTGTTTTCAGCTATTTTTTTGAGCTCCCCAGGGAAAGAGTACTGAAAAGAGAGGTAAACAACCTTGCCCTGCAGTACGAAGTGATTAACAAACAACTGGATCACCTGGGTTATGTGCTGGATGATATCCAGAACCGGGATGACAACATCTACAGGATCGTATTCAATGCCGACCCTATTCCCAAGTCCATACGTACGGCGGGATTTGGCGGTGTAAACCGTTACACTGAGCTTGATGGGTATGAGAACAGCGATATTGTTATCGAAACAACCAGGCGACTCGACATACTTAAAAAACAGATGTATGTGCAGTCGATATCCTACGATGAGGTGATAGACCTTGCAGTCAATAATGAAAACATGCTGGCCAGCATTCCTTCAATCCAGCCTGTTGCAATCAGAGATATAAGGCGGATCGGAGGGTATTATGGAATGAGGATACATCCAATCTATAAAATCAGGATGTTCCATGAGGGGATGGACTTTACTGCCCCTACCGGGACCGATGTCTTTGCAACCGGCAACGGTGTTGTCAGCCGTGTGGTTAACGACAGGTCGCGGCGGGGATACGGTACCTTTATAGATGTTGACCATGGATATGGTTACCGCACCAGGTATGCACATCTCGACAGGGTGAATGTGAGGCAGGGACAGGAAGTAAAGCGTGGTGATGTAATCGGCTTTGTCGGTAACACAGGGGCTTCAACTGCCCCGCATCTGCACTACGAGGTTCACCGCAACAACAGGCATGTCGATCCGATCAACTATTTCTTCGGCGACCTGTCTCCTGAAGAGTTTGACGCAATGATTGAGATGTCTATGCAGGGAGGTTCTTTCATGGGTTTCTAATTTTATTGCTGTGCCTTACAAAGAAAAAAAGGTTGAAAAGCTTTATTACTCCATCGGCGAGATTGCCGATATGTTCAACGTAAACACCTCACTTATCCGTTACTGGGAGAAGGAGTTTGATATTATCAAGCCGAAAAAGAACAAGAAGGGAAACCGGTTCTTTACCATTGAAGATATCAACAATTTCTATCTTATCCATGAACTGGTAAAGGAGAGGGGCATGACACTGAAGGGGGCAAAGAAAAAGATCAAAGAAAACAGGGAAGATACAGTCAAGAACCTGGAGCTTGTCAAAATCCTGAAGGATGTCAGGGAAATGCTCCTGGAAATAAAGGGGGGACTTTGACCTGCCGGACAAACCGTTGTTCTTTTTGCTTTTTTCAGGCCGGAACGTTTTACCGTAAACTGGTATGCTTTCCACGGCCATTTATTATGTTGCCCGTTTAGTCAGCATTGCCGTTACCGCCTGGATCATATTCAAAACATCATAATGATTAATTAAGATACAATCGTATAATGAAGGTTAGTGATATAATACGTGTGATAGAGGATTTTGCCCCACTTTCGTTTCAGGAATCCTACGATAACGCCGGGCTGCTTGCCGGTGATGCCCGGCAGTCTGTTGAAGGGGCACTGCTTTGCCTCGATGTTACCGATGATGTGGTTAGTGAAGCAATTGAAAAGAGAACCGGACTGATAATTTCGCATCACCCATTGATATTTGGAGGTATCAGAAAGGTGACGGCTGATGATCCCGTGGGCCGTGTTCTGTTAAAGGCTTTGCAAAACAACATATCTGTTTATGCTGCCCACACAAACATTGATAAAGTATGGGGGGGCGTCAACAGCCGTTTAGCAGATAAGCTAAGGCTTGTGAACCAGCAGATTCTCACACCTGCCGCCTCTGTTCTCAGGAAAATGGTTGTGTTTGTTCCTGTTGATGATGCTCCGGTTGTAAGAGAAGCTCTGTTCAATGCCGGAGCCGGTCATATTGGGGAGTATGACCAGTGCAGTTTTAATATTTCTGGCGAAGGAAGCTTCAGGGGAGGTGAAGACACAAATCCTTATACCGGCAGTGCAGGTAATCTGCATTTTGAAAAGGAGTTGCGTATTGAGACCATTTATCCCGAGCATCTTGAAGGGAAAATACTGTCAGATATGATTGAAGCACATCCTTATGAGGAGGTTGCTTATGATATCTATCCGTTGTGCAACAGTTACGAAAGAGCAGGAATGGGTATTGCCGGCGAACTGGAAGAGGCCATGGAACCAGGGGCATTTCTTGATATGCTGAAAGATAAGTTCAAAACTTCTGCTATAAGGCACACCTCCTTCCCGGAAAATGTTATAAAAAAGGTGGCTGTTTGCGGCGGCAGCGGAAGCCAGCTTACCGGTACAGCCAGGAGGGCAGGAGCAGATGTTTTCGTATCGGGCGACTTTAAATACCATGAATTTTTCGCGGCTGGCAATGATATGATGATTGCCGATATCGGCCATTATGAAAGCGAACAGTTTACCATGGAAATTTTTCATGAGCTGATTACAAAAAAATTCCCTAACTTTGCGGTTCATTTTTCAGGTATAAACACTAATCCTATTCATTATTGGCTATGACAACCGAGACTAAAAAATCACAGGAACAGGCGGAAAGATCGACAGAGGAAAAACTGAGATTTCTTTACGAGCTGCAACTGGTTGACTCTGAAGTAGACAAGATTAAGACACTCAGGGGGGAGCTGCCACTGGAGGTGCAGGATCTCGAAGATGAGATAGCCGGCCTTGAGACAAGGTTAGCAAATATTCTTGAAGAACTGAAGGAGCTTGAAACGTCGGTGCAGAACAAGAAAAATGAGATTGTTGATTCGCAGGCCCTGATAAAAAAGTATCAGGAGCAGCAAATGAATGTAAGGAACAACAGGGAGTATGATTCA
>SLRB01000122.1 GCA_007131165.1 Bacteroidales bacterium
CAGGCTGCATATAATCGGGGGTAATATTTTGCTTGAACAGGGTTCTATAATTGTCGACGGCACCGAGATAAATGTTCCCGATTTTGTTTTTGGCGATAGCTATGAGTTAAAATCGATCGAAGAACACTCAAGTTTTATGTGGCAGGAGAGGCATCTGCCTTCATTAAAAAGCGAAGCACAGATAAAGGAGGATGGATATAATCTAATTGAGCGTATTGAGGGTATTGTTGAAGAACTTGAAAAGGCACATATTTATATTGAGCAGCTGCACGAGAGAATTAAAGCACTCGAAGCTGAGACTGAAATAGTGAGGCGAGCCGGTAATTAGACTTCTTCGATGACTAATTTGTGCCGGTATGCTGAAAATTAGCATTTATAAAGGTCACAGGCCATTATTGCTGTAATCAGATACCCGCCTGCTGTCTCATAATAATATACAGCCGGGTTTTGAATTAGCAACTGCCGACAGAAACACATTATGAAGAAACAGCAAATTTTAACAGTTCCGAATATTCTTGGCTTTTACAGGCTTTTTGCGTTCCCTTTCATCTTGTGGTTTATACTCTCTGAAAGGGAGGCGCTTTTTGCTGTATTTCTTACGGTAAACCTCCTTACTGATGTTGCCGACGGGTTTATTGCCAGGCGGCATAATATAGAAACTGAATTTGGTGCACGGCTTGATTCTATTGCCGACAATTTGACCTATATTCTGGCCTTTGCGGGAATTTATACATTCAAGCTGGATGATTTCATGCCGCATATTACAAGCTTCCTGGTATTTATGGGCATGCTGTTTTCAACTATAATCGTGTCACTGTTGAAATTCAGGAGGTTTTCCAGCTTTCACCTCTATTCATTCAAGATAGGAGGGTATATCCAGGGTGCATTTTTTATACTTTTATTTACCGTGGGTTTTATAACTCCTTTATATTATTTAATGATAATCTGGGGCATTCTTGCGGCCATTGAACATATAACCATACAACTTATTATTCCTGAGATGAGGTCAAATGTAAAAGGCCTGTACTGGGTTTTAAAGGAGAGGGGCAGGGGCTGAGTGTAAGTTGGCTTGAATTGAAATGGCTGAGTGTAAGTTGGCCTGAATTGAAATGACTGAGAGTAAGTTGGCTTGAATTGAAATGACTGAGCGTAAAATAGCTGGAAATGAAGGGCTGTGTCTAAAATGGCCGGATTTGAAATGTATGTGTGAGATACTGCTGATTCAATAGCGACTGAAATGGCAGTAAATAAGGATATAGTGGCTTAACAAGAGCCGCAAAAACGGCAAGTTGTCAAATGGAAGACAATTAATAGAAACAACAAAAAAAGGTATCGGGTATTTTTTTAATACCAATTGTTTGTGAACATCTATCGAAGAGATTTTTTATGGTATTTCACTCTCCTTTCGAATACAGTTACCTCTGGCTTCCGCTTATCGGTTTTATAATAGGAATGCTTGCTTCGATGATTGGGGGTGGGGGCGGCTTCTTTTTTCCCCCGCTGCTGATATTACTGTTCAAGGTGCCTGCACAGATAGCAGTAGCCACTTCGCTGGCTGCAACACTACCCATTTGCCTTATCGGCGCAGCAGGGCATTATCGGCTGGGAAACCTTGACTGGCGGACCGGTATAGTCTTTGGTATAGCTGGAATAGGCGGAGCCCTGGCCGGGGCAGCTGTCACCGGATGGCTTTCACCTGAGCAACTTAGGAAATGCTTTGGTATTTATTCGGTTATCCTGGGAATTCTTCTCATCATGCAAAATATTAAGATCAATAAAGGAATTCCCGGAGGTAAAGAAACTTTTTTTAAAAGAATTCTACGCAGGATACCGAAAGGATCGTTTTATGGGTTCGCCGGAGGGGCAATCACAGGCATATTTGGTACAAGCGGTACGGCCCCCGTGATTGCCGGCTTGTTTGCAATCAGGTTACCGGTAAAGCTGATCGCGGGAACCTCGCTTATGGTAATATTTATCAATACTGTATCCGGACTGGTGGGACATCTGGCAATGGGCGAGGTAGACCTTACCCTGGTATGGTTTCTCACTGCTGGCACTGCAGTGGGTGCAATAACCGGCCCTTTGATAACTGCCGGTATTAAACCGGCAGGTCATGCGGGTATGATAAAGAAAGTGTTTGCATATATTGTTATATTTTTCGGTATTATAATGATCCTGGGATAACAGGTCAGGGCGGTAAACCGCCCCTTTAAATTACAGTTCTATGATAGTAACAATTTACATTATTATCCTTACATATTTTATTATTGGGGGTGCCGGGTTTTATTTTATTAATCGCAGGAAGGACCGGGTAGAGGCAGGAAGGAACCGAACCAAGTACATAACCTACTTTTTTATTATAAACGTCATATTCTTGTCAATAGCACTGAAACCTCAGCTGTTTCATTATCTCGGACTCGCCATAATGGTTGCCGGTGTTGGTGAACTTGTTAAACTTTTCCGTACCTCAGGTTTCAGGAACAGTACATTTTTTTTTCTGTTTCTGGTGTTATACCTTTTCCTGTGTGCGGGTTTTTACCGGTATAGCCTGATGGACAGGAATTTGGTGTTATTTACTTTCCTCGTACTTTCGGTTTTTGATGCATTTAGCCAGATAAGCGGACAGTTGCTTGGGAAAACCAGGATATTCCCTTCGGTCAGCCCGCAGAAAACCCTGGAGGGTCTGGCAGGCGGTGTACTGGTTGCTTTGGCAACTTCTGTGTTAATGATACAGCTTGTCCCTTATCAGGCATACAAAAGCATCCTTCTTGGTGCCGGAATTGTGCTCTTTGCTTTTATTGGCGATACTGCCACTTCGGTTTATAAGCGTAAATACGGGGTAAAGGATTTCAGTAACCTGATTCCCGGGCATGGTGGTGTTCTGGACAGGTTTGACAGCCTGTTGTCAGGCGGCGCATTTGTTGCCCTTGCCGATTTGGCAGGATTTTTACAGGTTTATTAAAAAGTTTGTTGTAATTTGGAGGGTTGTATTGCCATAACCGGCCGGCAGTCCTGTATTGTTCGGGAATCGGGCATCCGGAAGTGCTTTTGTTGCAAAAGAACCGGCTGAAAGATTTGGTTCATTCTAAAAACCCGCATCAGGGAGCGGTCATATACCCGCAAGGTTGTACCCGGAAATTGTTTGCACTAAAAAACTCGTGATGTGCAGCAAAAACCAGCTTTAAAGACACCTGCGGGGACAGATAACCGGACTTAGGCGAAATTTATACAATATGTGGAATCAACTTGCTTTAGCAGTATTGTTCCTGATTGCATTCATTCTCTTGCTTGTCTTCAACGAAATGGTTTACAGGAGGTTGAGTCTGAAGGGTGAAGTTACCCGCAAATTTGCCCATTTTACCGCCACACTTTCTACCATTACCTTTCCTTATCTTTTCGAAGACCACTGGTATGTACTGGGACTTGCTGTGTTCTTTTTCATTCTTCTATTTGTAAGCCGCAATTCCTCTTATCTGAAGTCGATCCATGACATTGAACGGCTGTCTGTGGGCAGTTATCTGTTACCGGTGGCAATCTACCTTACTTTCCTGGTTTCAACATTTATGGAGGACAGGTTGTTTTTTATATTACCTATTATGATACTTGCCATATGCGATCCTGCTGCCGGCATCCTGGGCATCAACCTCCAGCAGTACAACCATAATATCCGAATTTTTAACAGGAAGCTGCAGAAAACCTGGCTGGGATCTGTCTCTTTTTTTGTCTCCAGCTTTTTTATTAGTGTTATGGCTTTGTATTTCAGATATATGGAATTTGACCTGAAGGTGTTCTGGCTGGCTTGCGCTATTGCAATTACTGGTACGGTAGCAGAATTGTTAAGCTGGAAGGGCACCGATAACCTCTTTATCCCCATGAGCGTGCTGCTGGTGCTTGTCCTGGCATTATAAACACCAGTGAAAGTATTATTATCATATCCATTCATTATATCTGATGGCCGATAGAAGGCAGCGGAAAAACAAATTGAACAATATACCGGTTATTGCTGTTTTATAGATTGAAGAATTAATTGATCTGTAAACAAAAATTAACCCTTTAAATTAGTAAATATGAGCAAGCATTATTCAAGTGCAACATGGAAGAACAACCTTGTAGAAGGTAATGGTGAATTTGAGCTAAAAAGCGGTGGGTATCGCGGGGCATACAGCTTTAAGTCAAGATTTGAGGATGACAAATCAATATCTAGTCCGGAAGAGCTCATAGGAGCGGCTAACGCAAGCTGTTTTTCCATGGCGCTGGCGCACGAACTTGATCAGGCCGGGTTTAAACCTGAAGAGATCAGTACAGAAGCTGAGGTTACCCTGTCCAAAAGCGGCGACGGTTTTTCAATTACTGAAATACTGCTTAAAACAAAAGGAAGGGTAAAGGGTATTGATAAGGGTAAATTTCTTGAAATTGCCGGGAATGCCAAGGTTAACTGTCCCGTCTCCAGGGCTCTCAAAGCAACAAATATCAGACTTGATGCCGAGCTTTTAGAATCCTGAAAAGGGCCCTGACCAATAATGGAATGTATTTAAAGGCCGGGCAGCGTCCGGCCTTATATG
>SLRB01000239.1 GCA_007131165.1 Bacteroidales bacterium
CCGAACAGAGAAGTTAAGCCCATTAGCGCCGATGGTACTGCGAAAGCGGGAGAGTAGGTCGTTGCCTTTCTTTTATAAAACAATCCCGGATACTGGTTCTGTTAACCGTCCGGGATTTTTTTTGTCAGGCAATTTACAGGGGGGAAGGTAGGATTAATTTTTATCTAATGATCTTTTTCTTGTTCCATTTAACTACTTTTGAAGGTATTTATAAAATCTGCAACTCTTTTAAGTTTTCAATGACAGTATTTCCAAAAAGAATATCGCTTTTTTTTCTTTTGAGCTGTTGTTCCATAGGGTTATCTTTCGGGCAATCTGATGAGCCTGAAATTATCCGGTCCTGGAGGCTGACCGATATGTTTACTTCGACCGAGCGTGTTGAGATTGACACCATGATAACATCTTTCCAGTTACACAATCCACTCTTCAAAGAAGGTATAGCCTACTCTTTCCTTGGTAACAGCGGGCTTGCTGCTATGCCTGATATATTCAGGCAGCGCGGACTCTTATCTGATTTCTTTTTCATTGATCCTTTTATACTATATTTTTCACCGGCTTCCGGTACGAAATACTATAATACACGGAGGCCCTTTTCCCTGGTCGATTTTTCGACGGGAGGACCCAGGGGCAAGAATGAAAAAATGTTGAATATTTTACACACCCAGAATGTTAACCCTGACTTTAATCTCGGGTTCAGTTATTTCAATATTAACTCCGACGGTCAGTACCAGAACCAGGAAGCAATAACCAATGCAATATCGTTGTTCAGCAGCTATGAACTTGAAAATTACCAGCTCCACGCGAGTATAAACATAAACTCAGCCAGGGTTTTTGAGAACGGGGGACTGGTAGATGAAGCATCACTGCAGAATCCCGACTTTGAAACCGAAGATCATGCTGTCAGGATAAATGCACGCAACTATGTCAATAACAACAGTATTCTTGTGTCCCAGTCATGGCAGCCTTTCTTCTACAGTGACAATGATACCGGTGAAGGATCTTTTTCACAATGGTTAAGGGGCTTCAGGCTTTATCATATCCTGCAGTACGACAGGTTCAGGCGCACGTATAATGATGAATCGCCCCTCTCCGCTTTCTATCCTGAAGTACTTATCAGTACCCTGCAAACGTCTGACTCGGTAGCTTACACTGATCTGACGAATAAACTGATGGTTGAGCTGCCGCCGTTCAGCAGGGGCAGCTTAAGCTTCAATGCGAGAGGTGGGATAAAGAACGAGTTTGTCAGGGGCAGTTACAACATACCGGGAGATACTGTTTTTTATCATACGTCTGCCGAACCTTCAAATTATTTTTTTCTTACCCAACCTGACGGCTTTACTGTAATAGACAGGAGAGGACACAAATATGGCAGCAATGCCCTGGTAGCGCTGGCAGATGGCAGTATAGGCGATGTTTTTTCTGTCTGGGGGAGGGGGAACCTGTTCTTTCACGGCAGGAGAGCTGGGGAGTATGACCTGCATGCCGGCATTACATTTGACCTGTTTGAAGGCAAAAACAGGTCAGTTCTTGAGGCAAGTTTACGGCAGAGTGAGACTACACCTTCCATTTTCCTCAATTCCTACTCCTCAAATCATTTTGTCTGGCAGAATGATTTCAGTAAAACAGGACAAAGCATCGTTGATGGAAAGCTAAGAATGCCTGAAAGGGGATTCGAGACTTCTGTAAGCTTTAACCTGCTGAACGGCCTAATCTATTTTGATGAAACGGCTCATCCGCGACAGCATAATGAAGTAATACCGGTTCTGAATTTAAGATTTAAAAAAGATTTCCGGCTATGGCGGTTTGGTTTCAGGAATATTACCGAATACCAGGTTTCAGGAAACCATGATGTCCTTCCTTTGCCGGAACTCAGTATTTACCAGTCAGCCTGGTTCGAACAGACGCTTATAAGCGACATACTTGTAATGCAGGTTGGCTTTGACATCTGGTATAACACGCGCTATCGTGGTTACGCATACCAGCCGGCATTTTCGGGCTTTCACCTGCAGGATGAGCGGCAGCTCGGCAATTATCCCTACCTTGATGTATTTATAAATTTCAAGCATAAAAGATTGAGGGTCTTTTTTAAGGGCGAGCACCTGAACGCAGGCTATCCTGATCATGATTACTTTTCCGTATTGCATTACCCAAGGAACCAGCAGATGTTCAAGCTGGGACTCTCCTGGTCATTTTATAACTGATCGGTCCGGATACAACTTCAGATAATAACTCATGTGTGCAAATAATATTAATAATCATATAATTGTATCTTGCATGCAATAGTTATTCAGTGCATTGAACGTATGGAAACGCTGTGGTTTTTCCATGTTATTTTGACTACCGAAGGCTTATGGAGGCATACTGATGAGTTTGCAGATATAAAAAAAATCGTATATTCGTATAGTACTAAAAACATCCAATCATGGAGAGAAGAAAAATAGAAGGTTTTTTTTCTTTTCTTGCAGCGGTGGTCATTATGGGAGTTGCCTGTAAGAGTCCCACGGAGACAGGCGAGGAAAAAACAATCCCCCATTTTAATGATAGAGGCAGTATAACTGCGGTAACCGACTACAATTCAACCAACTATTTTATATACCGGGGCGAACCGATGGGCTACCAGTATGAACTGCTGAACCTGATGGCCGATCACCTGGGGGTAAGGCTTGATGTTGTTGTGAACAACAACCTGGATGAAAGTTTCAGCTGCCTTATGAACGATGAGTGCGACCTTCTTGCCATGAACCTTACGGTTACACGCGAAAGGAGCAGAATTGTCGATTTTACCGTGCCTCACAACCAGACCCGCCAGGTACTTATTCAAAGGAAACCGACTGACTGGCATTACATGACACCGGCCGAACTTGACACGCATATGGTGAGATCACCACTGGATCTGGCCGGCAAAACAGTGCATGTACAGAAAAACTCGGCCTATGCTTCAAGGCTGATTAATCTAATGGATGAGATTGGCGATACAATAATAATTAAGGAATTGGAAGTGACGGTGGAGCAGCTTATTACAATGGTTGCCGGGGGGGAGATAGAGATGACGGTTGGCGACGAAAATGTCGCGAAGGTTAACCAGACCTATTATGAGAACCTCGATATCGGAACTGCCATAAGTTTTACCCAGAACATGGCCTGGGCAGTACGAAAAGGTGACTATAGCCTGAGGGATTCGATAAATGATTGGCTCAGGAGCTTCCGGTCAACTATAGAATACCGGCTACTGTATGCAAAATACTTCCAGAACCAGCGGTCTGCCCGTATAGTGCAGAGTGATTTCTATGTACTTACCAGTGGCAGGATATCGCCCTATGACGAACTTATAAAAAAGTACAGTGAGGAGATTGGCTGGGACTGGAGGCTGATGGCTTCAATGATCTACCAGGAATCCCGTTTCAGGCATGATGTTGAAAGCTGGGCGGGGGCCAGGGGATTGATGCAGCTTATGCCCGGTACAGCCCGAAGGTATGGGGTGGGGAATATATTCGACCCTGAAGAAAATATCCGTGCCGGTGCCAGGTACATAGCCTGGCTTGATGAAATTTTGAGTGACCGTATAACCGACAGGGAGGAGAGGATAAAATTCATTCTGGCTTCATACAATGTTGGACTCGGACATATACTGGATGCACGAGCCCTTGCGCGTAAGCATGGGAAAGACCCTGACCGGTGGAATGATAATGTTGACTATTTCATTCTCAACAAGTCAAATCCCGATTATTTTCTGGATCCTGTTGTAAGGCACGGATATGCCCGTGGCTACGAACCATACAGGTATGTAGGGGAGATCCTTAACCGCTACGAGCATTACAGGAATATAGTTATCGATCATTAAACCCGGCAGAAACCGCCACTTCAAGGAACTCGGAAAGGATCATTGCCGTGGCACCCCATATGAAATCCTTGTCGTTCCTGTAGCCGGGTGCCTTGACTGTGGTGCCCGATACTGAGATTATTTCCTCAGAAATTAGAGCATTGCCGGCTAAATCTCCCAGTCGCACAGGAATCAGGTATTCGACTTCTGTCGGGTCGATCCTGAAACCGGGCTCTTCTGCCGTGTAACCAACAACGGGTAATACTTCGAGGTTACTTACAGGAATATACAGGGGAGTTAGAGTCCCCAAAACAGCTACCTTTTCCTTCTCAATACCTGTTTCTTCTGCCGCCTCCCTTAATGCGGTGCAGACCTGTGTCCTGTCCTTATCTTCTTTCTTTCCCCCCGGCAGGCTTACTTGTGCGCTATGCGGCCCGGTATACTCGGTTCTCTTTATAAGAAGGATGTGGAGTTCTCCCTTTCGGGGATAAAGAAGCAGCAGTACAGCAGCTTTGCCTGTAGCTTCAGAGGTACTGAAGATACGGGAGGTCAGGGGTGCCATCTTCCTTTGTGCATATTCACCTGGAAGTGTGTTTTTTAGCTCCTCCTCCAGCCTGCTTATAAAATCTTTGCTCATAGCTAAAAAGTATCGGGCCGGTGAAGATAACAATTATATTTTCCCTTTGAGGTCATTATTCTGAGATATATTGACAATACCCTGCTTTCTATAGAATCGG
>SLRB01000291.1 GCA_007131165.1 Bacteroidales bacterium
ATCCTGTTGGCAGGCTGCAATGATTATATTTCAAAACCTATTAAGAAAGACGAACTCCTTGTGAAAATAAAACAGTTTATTGAGAAAGAGCCGGACAGATGAAACCCGAATCAGCCTTCGGCAGGCAAAATAACCTGAACAGACCATAGGGGGGTGACTTCGCCGATCTCACAAGCAATTTGATTTAACTTTTTGCAAAAATGATCAGATGTGATATTCACCGGAATTGAAAAGCTGAATGCAAACTACCTGTGAAATATAACTGGCATATTATTAACTTAATAGACATATATTAGATAGATGATAAGTAACGTAAGTCTTTTGTATATCCAAATTCATTGCAATTTCAGGCATTTTCCCCTCCAGTGAATGAAGTTTAAATACAATACTGTGCTCCCGCATAGTTATCTTACCGCTCAGGTGCCGATTCAGACCGTTCGCCATTTTTTACGATCTTTTTCTGGCATGAAGGCAATTCTTTTCCTAAATTTATATTAGAACAGTGTGTTCATCGCTGGTACTATGATGGCCTGATACCGGTATTGTTCCGGTCAGCAACCGGTTAGCAACCGTTCAGCAACCGGTCAGATTCAGGTTATACCATGAGTTGCAGATGGCCCGGTCAAAGACCTGAATTTGGTCCGGGTTCGGTTGGGTGTTAGCCCGGCCCGTGTTTTATGATGGTCACACTCAGGTTTAATGATGGTCAGACGCAGGTTCACTCTGGTGCGCTATATTTTGAAGAATAAAAGCATTGCCATGGATCTTTTTCCCGCTTCGGTCACAGAAAGAACAGTTGAAGTATATTCAGCCCGCATTTCCGCGAAAAGCAAAATCATTTACCTGATAATCATACTCAGCATTATCCTTGCACTTGTAAGCCTTCCGCTGGTTTACACAGACATAACGATCCAGGCGCGCGGCCTGTTCCAGTCCCCCATCGAACGGCAGTCCGTTACAGCACCCATACACGGACGTGTTACCCGCACATATATGAAACAAGGGGTCAGCGTTGCAGTGGGCGACACATTGCTTGTTATCGGCTCGGAAGGGCTGGAAGCAAGAGCCGCGTACCTCGGATTGTCAATCCGGGAGAATGATCTTTTCATCTCTGACCTTGAGAGGCTGAAGGATAAATGCCCTTTGTCGCTGGCCGGTTCCGGCCTTATCGTAACACCCCGTTACAATGCAGAGCTGAACAGCTTTCTGGCGAATTTGGAGCTGCAGGAGTTGAAGTACCAGCGGGCCGGAGCAGAATACAAAAGGTGCAGCATCCTTTACATTCAGGATATAGTTCCGGTTGCCGAATATGAGAAGCTCCTGAGGGAGTACCGGCTTGAGGAAGCTGCCCTTCGTCAGGTTGCTGTTGCCCGCATTTCCGGTTGGCAGTCAGAGCTTTCAATGCTTGCCGAACAACAGAGGCATTTGCGAGCCGAACTTGGGCAACTGAAAGATGAGCTCAGCAACAGGGTTATTACCTCTCCGGTTCAGGGAACCATCATACAAAGCACCGACATTCAGCCGGGCAGCTATGTTACTCCCGGTCAGCCGCTCGCCGAGATATCGCCATACGGCTCACTGCTGGCCGTGTTCTACGTAACGCCGGCCGATATAGGCTTTATCAGTCAGGGGCAGTCCGTCAGGCTCCAGGTTGACGCTTTTAATTACCATCAGTGGGGAATGCTTGACGGGGTGATAACCGGCATATCGGGCGATATTATTACCGGGGGCAATACAGCATTATACCGGGTAAACTGCCTGCCGCACAGCACAACGCTTGAATCGGCAGGCGGATCAGTTGCAGAAGTTGGCAAGGGGATGACCTTTACAGCGCGGGTCATTGTAAACCGCCGCAGCCTTTTCAATTTGTTATGGGACAAAGCCGACAGCTGGCTCAATCCATATAACGGGAAAAAGAAAGACTATGCCGGCACTGGTTAAGCAGAGAGATATAACCGATTGCGGAGCGGCATGCCTCGCTTCGGTTGCTGCCCACTATGGGATGCAGATACCCGTGTCGAAGATCCGGCAATTTGCCGGCACCGACAAGCGGGGCACAAATATTCTCGGGCTTGTAGAAGCCTCAAAAAAGATGGGTTTTCTCGCAAAAGGTGTGAGGGGCGAATTCGAAAGCCTTTTCAAAATACCCAAACCGGCCATAGCCCATATGATAGTCAACGAAACCCTGCACCATTACGTCGTTCTGGCGGCAACCACAGCAAGGCACATAACGGTCATGGACCCGGCAGAAGGGAAGATGCGCAGGATGCCTCACGAGGAGTTCAGGAAGCAGTGGACCGGGGTGCTTGTCATATTGTATCCCGGACAGGATTTTGCGCCGCGCCGGGAGAAAGTCGCCCCCACGCTGAGGCTCTGGCACCTGGTAAGGCCCAACGCAAGTGTTTTGCTACAGGCGCTGTGCGGGGCCATGCTGTTTTCTGTGCTCGGTTTGTCGACCGCTATTTTCGTGGGGAGGCTTGTAGATAATGTTATACCCTCGGGAAATGCCAACCTCCTTAACCTACTGGGAATTGCCATGGTCGCCATCATCATGCTCCGGGTGCTGCTGAGCATATTTCAGTGGCTTTTTGTGCTCAAGACCGGCCAGAAGATAGATGCCGGATTGATAATGGGATATTACCGGCACCTGATGAAGCTGCCCCAATCCTTCTTCGACAATATGCGCACCGGCGAGATCATATCCCGCATAGGAGATGCCGTTAAGATACGGGCCTTCATTAACGATGTATCCATAAGTTTGATAGTCAGCATCCTGATAGTGATAGTATCTTTCGCCCTGATGTTCACCTATTACTGGAGGATGGCCCTTGTGATACTGGTTGTTATTCCCGCCTATGCCATCATCTACCTGGTTTATGACTATCTCAACAGGAAGGTGCAGCGCAGAGTTATGGAAAGGGCCGCCGACCTGGAGGCACAGCTGGTTGAATCGCTAAGTTCGGCAGGTACCATCAAGCGGTTCGCCATAGAGGATAATGCCACGCTCAAGACCGAAACCCGGTTTATCGATCTTCTCGGAACAACTTACCGGTCGGGCCTCAACAACATCTTCTCAGGCGGTTCCACCAGCCTGGTGACACAGATGCTTACGCTTATCGTGCTATGGGCCGGAGCAGGTTACGTACTCGGCAACTCCATCACCCCCGGAGAACTTTTATCATTTTATGCCGTTACCGGTTACTTTACTGCTCCCGTGGCCGACATCATCGGGTTCAACCGGAGTCTCCAGGACGCATTTATTGCGGCCGACAGGTTATTTGAGATATTTGACCTCGAACCTGAGGAGGGAGAAGGACTTATTACGCTTAACGCGGAAATGACCGGCGACATAGTGTTCAGCGATGTCACCTTCAGGTACGGCACCCGGGTTGATGTTTTTGACAGCCTTAACCTGCGTATACCCAAAGGCAAGGTAACAGCCATTGCAGGAGAGAGCGGATCGGGTAAGACCACCCTTGCTTCGCTTTTACAGAAGATCTATCCGCTGCAGTCGGGAAGGATCCTTATTGGCGACCATGATATACGGAGGTTCAGCAGCAATTCACTGAGACGGGTAATCTCTGTCGTGCCCCAGAGGATTGATATATTTTCCGGCACTGTAATTGAAAATATAGTTCTGGACGACTACGATCCCGACATGGAGAAGATACTTCAGATCTGCAGAAGGCTTGGCATGAATGATTTCATAGAAGATCTTCCGGCCGGGTTCAACACCCTTCTCGGTGAAAACGGCTCAAACCTTTCAGGAGGCCAGAAACAGCGGATCGCTATAGCCAGGGCACTTTACAGGGACCCTGCGGTTCTTATACTCGATGAAGCCACCTCCTCGCTCGATTCCATGGCAGAAGAGTATGTGAGGAACACCATAGAACACTTGCGCAAGCTTGACAGGACAGTGATAGTTATAGCACACAGGCTTTCTACCCTCAGCATAGCCGATCATGTAATAATGCTGGATCGTGGACGGCTTGTGCAGGAGGGCAGGTTCCATGAACTGGTATCTGCTGACGGGCCGTTTCGCAGGATGTGGGAGAAGCAGGTACCCTCCTTCGGGCTTTGTGAGGAAAACCATTAAAGCATCAATGATGAAGGTTCTGCAGTATATCGAAAGAATTGAGATGATTCACAAGCTTGTTGAACAGGAGTGTACCGGTACCCCTGAAGAGTTTGCCCGGCGTCTGGGCATCAGCCGCACCCGTCTCTATGAGATTATGGATGACCTTAAGCTGGAGGGAGCCCCCATAGCCTACTCCCGGTCTACCAGGACCTTTTACTATGAAGAGCCGTTCCATATTGAAATATCCTTTGAACTTCGCCCTTTGGGGCATGAAGAGACCGGATCGATCGGCGGCGGCATTATGCCCTCAAAAATGAATGTTCACGATCCTTTATCGATCGGCAGTGGTATTATGCCCACAACCAGGAATGTTAACGACCCTTTATCGATCGGCGGTGGTATTATGCCCTCAGCAATTATTGCTCATAGTCCTTTTTTTCCGTACGCAGCCGTGATAACTTGATATATGTAAGCTTAC
>SLRB01000098.1 GCA_007131165.1 Bacteroidales bacterium
AGTTTCAGATCCGCACGGCTCAATAGAGTATGACCCGCTCGGTGTACTGTTTACAACAGGTAATTACCCTTCCGGCGAAGACAATGCTTTCAGACTGGCGGTAAAGCTTGCAGAAGGTTCACGTCGCCTGCCCGGTTATAACGTTATTAATGTCAATTCTTCAATATTCCATAACGCCGGGGGGTCGGCTGTTCAGGAGCTGGCATTTGCCATGGCAACAGCAGCAGCATATCTTGACCGCCTTACTGCTGCAGGGATTTCTGTCCCGCAGGCGGCAGGTACAGTCAGATTTACCTTTGCCGCGGGCAGTAACTATTTCATGGAAATTGCAAAGTTCAGGGCTGCAAGATATCTCTGGTCACGTATACTTGAGGCGTGGGATGCAGGTAGTGAACCGGCAGCAAAAATGGTAATTCATGCTGTGACTTCAATGTGGAACAAAACGGTCTATGACCCATATGTCAATATGCTGCGCTCAACTACCGAGGCTATGGCCGCGGTGCTTGGAGGAGCAGATTCACTGTCGGTTCAACCGTTTGATAAGGCATTTAAAAACAATGGCACACCTTTCTCTCAACGGATAGCAAGGAACACACAATTAGTGTTGAAGGAGGAGGCATATTTTGACAAGGTCTCCGATCCGGCTGCAGGCTCCTATTATATCGAATCGCTTACCTCGTCGCTTATACAGGAGGCATGGAAGCTGTTTTTGCTGGTTGATGGCGAAGGGGGCATGGAAAAGGCCTTTCTTAACGGAACCATCGGTAAAATGATAAATGAAACTGCTGCAAAACGCGATATGTTTATTGCAACCCGCAGGGATACCCTGCTTGGCACGAACAGGTATCCCGATACTGATGAAAGGGTAACTGAAACGGCCGGCAGCACATCTTTCTGGCCTGTACAGGAAAAAGATGAAGATCCCCTCACAGACCCTCTCAGGCTGTACCGGGGTGCTGAAGCTTTTGAAGAGCTAAGGCTGAAGACAGAAAAGCATCCCGGCGGAACCCCCGGTGTGTTTCTTCTTACTTACGGTAATCTTGCCATGCGCAAGGCGAGGGCCGGGTTCTCAGCAGGGTTTTTCGGATGCGGGGGGTTCAGGATAACCGACAATCACGGATTTAATAGTCCATCCGAAGGAGCAGAAGCCGCACTTGCAAGCGGCGCTTCAATTGTGGTGGTATGCAGCTCAGATGAGGAGTATCCCGCTATAGTGCCCGAAATAGCCGGGCTGATAGATGGGAAGGCGATACTTGTTGTTGCGGGGTACCCAAAAGAGAGCATAGGACAGCTTGAAGAGGCCGGTGTAAAATATTTCATCCATATAAGGTCGAATGTGCTGGAAACTTTGAACCAGTTGCAGCAGGAGCTTGGAATAAAATAAAAGAACAATAAAATGCCCGATTACAGTAAGATTGACATACTGTCACTACCGCGTAAGTCTCCATCCGGAGCTGAAAAAGGCCGGGACAACGGAGAATGGATGACCAACGAGCAGATACCCGTCAGGCCGCTTTATACAGAAAAAGATCTGGAGGGCCTGGAACACCTGGAATATGGTGCAGGGATGCCGCCTTACCTGCGTGGGCCCTATTCAACAATGTATGTGATGAGGCCATGGACCATCAGGCAATATGCCGGGTTTTCAACGGCTGAGGAATCCAATGCCTTCTACCGCCGCAACCTCGCGGCCGGTCAGAAAGGGTTGTCTGTCGCATTTGACCTCGCTACCCACCGTGGTTATGACTCCGACCATGAGCGCGTAGTAGGCGATGTAGGCAAAGCCGGGGTTGCCATTGACTCAATTCTCGACATGAAGATCCTGTTCGACCAGATCCCGCTGAACCAGATGTCGGTCTCAATGACAATGAACGGTGCAGTGCTTCCTGTAATGGCATTTTACGTTGTTGCCGGGCTTGAGCAGGGGGCAAGGCTCGACCAGCTTACCGGCACTATACAGAATGATATACTGAAGGAGTTCATGGTAAGGAATACCTACATCTATCCCCCTGATTTTTCAATGCGTATAATAGCCGACATTTTTGAGTACACGTCGAAGAACATGCCCCGGTTTAACTCCATAAGCATATCGGGATATCATATGCAGGAAGCCGGAGCTACAGCCGATATAGAGCTGGCCTATACGCTCGCTGACGGACTGGAGTACCTGCGTGCAGGCATTGACGCTGGGATGGATATTGACTCTTTTGCGCCCAGACTATCCTTTTTCTGGGGAATTGGCATGAACCATTTTATGGAGATAGCTAAGATGAGAGCTGCCCGGATGCTTTGGGCCAGGATTGTCAGCCAATTCAATCCTAAAAATCCCAAATCACTTGCTCTTCGCACCCATTCCCAGACATCTGGCTGGAGTCTTACCGAACAGGATCCCTACAACAATGTGTCGCGTACCTGTATTGAAGCGCTGGCCGCCGTTCTGGGGCACACTCAATCGCTGCACACCAATGCGCTTGATGAGGCCATAGCCCTCCCCACCGATTTTTCGGCCCGTATAGCCAGAAATACGCAGATATACCTGCAGGAAGAGACATTCGTAACCCGGTCGGTCGATCCATGGGGCGGTTCGTATTATGTTGAGAGGCTGACTCATGAAATAGCACATAAGGCCTGGGCTCATATTCAGGAGATCGAAAACCTTGGCGGCATGGCAAAGGCTATCGAGACCGGTATCCCAAAAATGCGTATCGAAGAGGCTTCAGCCAGGAAGCAGGCCAGGATTGACTCAGGCCGTGACATAATAGTAGGAGTGAACCGCTACCGGCTTGACAAGGAAGACCCGCTTGAAATACTTGATGTTGATAACACCGCTGTGCGGGAAGCACAGATTAAACGACTTGAAAAACTAAAGGCAGAAAGAGATAGTGGCGCTGTTAAGAAGGCACTGGACGCACTGACAGAAGCGTGTCGCACAGGAGAAGGAAACCTTCTGGAGCTTTCGATAGAAGCAGCTGCCAGAAGGGCCACACTCGGAGAGATCTCTTCAGCCTGCGAAAAGGTAGCAGGGAGGTATAAAGCAGTGATACGTTCAGTTTCAGGAGTATATTCATCCGAATCGGGTAAAGACGGCAATTTTGAAAAAGCACGCCGGCTGGTAAGCGAGTTTGCCTCACGCGAAGGCCGCCAGCCCAGGATTATGATTGCCAAAATGGGTCAGGACGGTCATGACCGTGGCGCGAAAGTGGTTGCAACCGGGTATGCTGATATCGGGTTCGATGTCGATATAGGACCGCTGTTCCAGACACCTGTGGAGGCAGCAAAACAGGCAGTGGAGAATGATGTACATGTACTGGGAGTTTCAAGTCTTGCTGCAGGACATAAGACGCTTGTGCCCCAGGTGATGGAGGAACTCAGGAAGCTTGGCCGCGACGATATTATGGTAATAGCCGGGGGTGTTATTCCTGCCCAGGATTATGATTTTCTTTACAATGCCGGTGTGATGGCCATATTTGGGCCGGGCACCCCGGTCAGCGTGGCAGCTATAAAGATTCTTGAATTATTGCTTGGCACTGAAGAATGACGGTTTTACCGGAACCCGGCTATTATACGGGAAATATTAAGGATACCCACAAATATTATAAGACATGGATCAAAAAATGAGTTCAGGAGCCGGACAGGGTTTCGGGGTTGCCGGGTTCGTTATCGGGATCATAACCCTGATACTGTCTTTTATTCCGTGCCTCGGAATGTATGCCATAATACCCGGAGTGCTGGCACTGGTATTTGCAATTATCGGCTATTCACAGGCTGCCAGTGCCAATGCGCCACGCGGACTGATTATTGCTGCGCTGGTGATTGCCATCGTTGGTACTTCTGTCGCTGCATGGCAGCTTACAATTGTACACAGGGCCACGAGGGGAATTGAGAAGATTGGGAGAGATTTCCCGGGAACAATAAGAGATGAGATCGGCGACGAGATAAGGGATAATATCAGGCGGGCGATAGAAGGGCTTGAGGAGGGAGTCGACCCCGACACTATCCCCTATGATACGGTCAGGTTCGATAGCGATGAGATGATAGAGGAGCTCGAGAGGCTTGAGGAAGAAACCGTTGATCCTGAAAGAGAAGGTCCTCCCGGTAACGGTGAATGACCGCCGTACCATACTTCAGGAGAAGTATACTGGTCTTCCATTCATTGCAATGATGACCAACCGGTATTGAGATGATCTTAATAACTCACATCCTTCAGGCGGTTCATTTTTCGGACAGTCTTTGCCCGGAAAACATTTGCTAAAAGTATGGCAGTGCGAATCTGAACCGGCATTAAACCTGCCAACCCAAAACGATTAGTATACAATCCGGCTTTACGGAACTTCATACTCTGTTCACTAAATGGGCAAACTGCTGATATTCTCTTCTCCATACCAGATGATCAACATATTTTCAGCTGCAGTGATCATAATAATCTTGCTATACCCTCCTTTTGCCGGGCTAAATGGAAGCATACATCACTTTGAATGTGTCCATTTGTCAGCGTATGGGGAGGAATGCAGGAGTTGCGGACTAACACGGAGTTTTGCAGCGATGACGCATGGTGATTTTTCTTCTGCAGTAACGCTCAACAGAAGTGGTCCGCTTGTTTTCCTGTTTTTTGCAGTTCAGTTGTTGATGAGGCTTTTTTTTGGCATCAAAGTTCACCTGTTATCAGATGCCGGCGGCAGTGTTAATGGCGCTGACAGTAAGAGCGCGGGGAGAATAGGAAACTGGATTACACTGGGTGCAGTAAAGAAAACAGGGGGCAATAAGGTCACCAGGCTCGCTCTGGCAGATGGTATATTGTCGGCGATTCTTTTCATTTTCTGCTTCCGCTACCTGATCCTCTTCTGGCATTAGGAGCTTGTATCCGGCAATAACCGGGTTGGCAAAGTTATCCTGTAAAGGCTCATTTACAGGGAGGAAAGAGAGAAATTATTCCTTTCCGGTTAATTAAGATTGACACGGAGGCAGGTGGTGGTTTTACCGGATTATATAAATTGTGTTACTTTTACCTTATGCACATTCATTTTATATCAATAGGCGGAAGTGCCATGCATAACCTGGCACTGGCACTTCATGAAAAGGGTTACATTATAAGCGGATCTGACGACGAGATCTTTGAACCTTCCCGTTCGAGGCTGGCAGAAAGGGGGCTTCTGCCGGAGAAGGAGGGCTGGTTCCCGGAAAAACTTAATAATGGTATTGATGCCGTAATACTTGGCATGCACGCCAGGGCCGGCAACCCTGAGCTGGAGAAAGCCCGTGAGCTGGGAATAAGGATATTTTCATACCCCGAATATCTCTATGAGCATGCTGTTGACAAGAAGAGGGTTGTCATAGGCGGGAGCCATGGCAAGACAACGATAACCGCAATGGTGCTTCATGTGCTGAAGCACTGTGGCATTGATGCCGATTTCATGGTAGGGGCAAAACTGCACGGGTTCGATGTAATGGTAAAGCTTACCGATGAGGCGCCTGTGATGGTTTTTGAAGGGGATGAATATCTTACCTCGGCACTTGACAGAAGGCCCAAGTTCCATGTGTACCGTCCGCACACAGCACTGTTAAGCGGTATCGCGTGGGATCATATTAATGTATTTCCTACATGGGAAAGTTACCTGGAAGAGTTTGACAAATTCGTAGCGCTTATAGAGCCGGGAGGCAGCCTTGTTTTCTGCAGTGAGGATGCCGAAGTGGTCCGCCTGGCAGAAAAACACAAGTCCGGCTTACGCATTGCAGGGTATGGATTGCCGCAATATGTGATAGAGCGGGGTATCACTTATCTTGTCGATGGCAACATTAAAATACCGCTGAAGGTTTTTGGCAGGCACAACCTTGTCAATATAGAAGGTGCAAGAATGCTTTGCCGGGAACTGGGTGTTTCTTCTGAAAATTTTTATGAGGCTATCGGCTCTTTTCCGGGAGCGGCTAACAGGCTTGAGCTGGTTGCAGAAGGTGATTCGTCGGCTTTTTTTAAGGATTTTGCCCATTCTCCCTCAAAGCTCAGGGCAACAGTAGAAGCCGTAAGCGAGCAATTCCCGCAACGCAGGCTGGTGGCTTGCATCGAACTTCATACTTTCTCCAGCCTCAACGGCGACTTTCTTGAACATTACAGGGGGACACTTGATTGTGCTGACATGCCACTGGTTTATTTTAACCCTAATACAATCAGGCTCAAAAAGCTTCCTGAACTTCGTGCAGATGATGTTAAAAAAGCATTCGGGAATGAAAATATAAAGGTATTTACAGACTCAGAAAAGCTGGCAGGGGAACTTATGTCGGTTGACTGGACGGACAAGAACCTGCTTATGATGAGTTCCGGTAATTTTAACAACATGCCGATGGGCGTTGTTATATCAAAGGTTGCAGGAATTTCCCGTCTTTCCTGATCATTTTGGGATATTTCCGCTCAGGGTGATTTTTTTTTTCAAGTAACCTGATGATACTGTCTATGAACAGCGACCGCGAATAGGGCTTTGTAATATATGAGTCACATCCGGCATCTATGCAATCCGCTTCGCTGAAGTCGATGTTGCTGGCCGTCTGTACTATAACAGGTATACCGGGGTAATTGTATTTGATGTTTCTGATCAGTGTGATACCGCTTGTGCCGGGAAGCCGGAGGTCTGTAATCACAAGGTCTATTTTATGGTTTTTAAATGCCTCAAGGGCTTCCTCTCCGGTACCGGTCATTATAACAATAGCCCCGGTATTTTTGAGAAATGCTTTAATAAGAGCCTGACACACAAGGCTGTCTTCAACAACCAGAAGTGTTTTTTTATTTAGTTCTTCCCGGCTCATTCTAATAATTGTTTATCCCTTTACTATATACATGTAGTTTTTGTGCATTGGCACATGGAGCCTTCATTCTAAAAACCCCGCACCAATCGGGAGCGGCTCTGTTATTACCGTGCTTTGCCTGCATGTCAGATGCGTTAGAACAAATTCACCGTGCGCGGCAGAAATCAGGCTTAAACCCATCCTCCGGCTTTCTATATATACCGGATTTTGCAGATTTTGTTCAAAATACAGTTTAAATAACTATTTTTCTGCTATTTACTACCCGGCCGTTTATATCCTTTTCCCTGATAAGGTAATAACCGTTTTGCAGATTTAGCATCTTTATCATCTTCAATTCCCTGGCAATAGTAACCATATCCCCATGGATGTTGAATATTTCATATCTGCCGGATATGTTTTTCATTTTTGTACTTCTTTTACAGTTACCAGCGGCATTCCACTCTTCAACAACAACATTGCCCTCAATGGGATAAACATACCTTACAAGCTTCATGTGCAAACTATTAGGTTAGATATAAAATCCTTTATTTATCCCGTATGAGAGATATATTACTTATAAGCACCCGGTGTAAATATAGGGATCAATCCGGTCCGGTTGGCAGCAAACTATTTATCGCCGGGTGTGGGGAATAAACGTATGAAAAAGGCGGATAAACGTTTGAGGTCCGTTCCTCAGGACCATTAAGGCTCCCTGTAAAACGGAAAAATTAGCAATATCCTGGCCCGCGGATTACCGCCCTTTAGTCAATCTGTAAAAATCCTGTCCGCAGGACGCGGTAATGTGCTGGCGGGGCTTTTTCAGAAAGGCATGTACGCCCGGGAAAAAATTCGCGGTGCACAACAAAAACTGGGGCTCAGGCCACCTCTTACATGGGTGGATAATGCGATTTTTGCGAATTTTTTACTTACTTGTCATCATCCACGGTTTTATGCGATCCGTCACAGAATGGAGCACTTTTAGTGCCGCCGCAACGGCAAAGAAAGGCCTCTCCCTTGATATTTTCATAACCTGCAATGGTAAAATCGCCGGTAATCCTGGCGGGGCCCTTGTCTATCAGCTCAATTTTTGTTTTTCCTGTTTCTTCCTGGTTTGCCATGTTATCAGGTTTTTAAGATAAACTATCAATCTGTATTGCATAAAAGTGAAAAATTTAAATTCTGAAGGCAGCATTTAATTAATCCCAGTCCTCCGTATCTGCAGTAACTTCAGATAAAATGGGGATGTTGATTTCTACCCTGGTGCCTGCCGGGTTGCCGTCATCTTCATGCAGGTCCTTTATTTCTATTCTATAGTCGCTCCTGCCGGCTTCATTCATAAGCACCAGCCTCCGGCTGGTAATGTCCAGCCCGATACTTTTGTGGTTGCTGTGTCTGCCCCGGTTGATCTCGGCAGATCGCTTCCTGCCAACCCCGTCATCTTCGACAATGCACTGCAATACATTTTCACTCGAAGCTTTAAACTGAATGGTTATCATCCCCGTCCCATCCTTGTGCATTATGCCGTGCAATATGGCATTTTCAACAAACGGCTGCAACAGCATTGGCGGGATTTGTTGACGGTGGTTGTTAAGCAATGGATCAACCTCGATTTTAAATTTAAATTTTTTTTCAAACCGCATCTGCTCCAGCTTGAGGTAGTTTTCAAGGAATGATGCCTCCTCCTTGATGCTCACTGAATTTCTTGATGCAAATTCGAGAGTTTGTCGTATCAGCTTAGAGAAAAAGCTAATGAATAAAAAGGCAGAATCTTTATCCTTGTTCAGTATGTAGTACTGTATTGAATTTATGGCATTAAAGGTGAAATGGGGGTTCATCTGGGCCTGAAGGGCCTTGATACGAAGCTCTGATATTTCACGTTCCTGCTCAAGCCTGCGGTTTGCGAGCTTTTTCACAAATCTTACCCTTGATATAAGAACTATCCAGAAAAGTGTGATTATTGTAATTACAAGCAGCGTGTAGAACCACCAGGTCTGCCACCATGGCGGCATTATCCGGAACTCAAATCTTGATAACCCCCTGCTCTCTATATCCCAGGCCAGTTGTGCCTCAACTTCAAGAACATATTTCCCCGGCGGCAGGTTTGGGTATATTACCTGTTTTGTGTGGTCAAATACAGACCATTGCTCATTCAGCCCACTTACACGGTACCGGTTAAGTGTATTGCCGGTATTGCCGATATTCATAGTCCTGAAATAAAAGCTGAGGTTGTTTTGGCTGTGCTTTAACCTTACGCCGCTGTGCGGAACATTTGTCCACCGGTTTGTTCCTGCAATACTGTGCCAGTCAGTTTCCATGTAGTCAAGATCAATCCGGTCAATTATGACGCGCCTGGGCTCAGGTTTTTGTTTATTTGCCCTCTCAGCATCAATCCTTGCCAGGAGCTCCCTGCCGCCGATCCATATATCGCCGTTTGGGCATACATGTGATGAAGCCACAGCCAGTTCATCAATTCCATATTCCATACCAAAGAACCTGGCCACAACCTTATCCTGTCCGTTAATGGTTTCGACTCTCAAGCGGTTGATGCCCATATTTGTTCCTGCCCAGATAAATCCGTGTTTGTCGGCCTCTATCCAGTTTATATTGGTGCCGGTAATAATGCCTTCCGGTTCAATGGTATGGATTATACTGGCACTACCCCCTTCAATTCTCAAAATCTGAATTCTGCCGTTGTTGCTGCCTGCAAGAATGTTTCCGTTGCTATCTTCCGACATTGCTGTTACTGACCGTAGCAGTTCACTGTTATGGTCAGCCATGTAAGTTATATTTCTTTCCTGCAGCAATATGAAGCCGTTGTTCCGGCAACCGGCAATAATACCATCAGGTATTTGAATTATTTTTGAAAATGCGGGTTGGCGAAAATTACTAAAAACATGTGTAACACCAGGCAGACTGCTGGTCCGGTGTATTATCATGTTATGTGTGGCGTGTGATACGATTGTGCCATTTTGCAATGTTAAAAATCCGTTCCTTCCGGTATGATAATCATCATAAAAATCAATACCACCCCCGGCATCAAGTCTGAAATAGCCCGCATTGCTCATTATCCAAAGTGAATTTTCTATCCCCGGACGAAGGCTTCTAAAAGGTTTATAATCTGTATTTATGAGATCTTCGTAAAGCCGGGGGCTGTAGAGCGCGTGGTCGGGGAAAATGACTTCTTCATTGTTTTGTATCCTGCTGTATGGGTTTTTGTAAGGATATTCCCCTGCTTCCCGGAGCTTCGAATACTTATCATATGATCCCTCAGGGTCAAGCAGGTAGGAGTATTTAACGGGGAATTCCTTATCAAGGAATTCCCGGTATGTAAATGCAAGGGTTGTTATGTCAAATCTTTGGAAATCTTTGCCAGGTTTTCTGTACCACAGCTCTGTTTCATCGAGAATCCAGAAAGTACCGTCGTCTGTTGTTGCAAATGACCTTATGTGACGATCATCAGGCGGGGGGAGGCCTGCCGGGTTGTTCTCGATGACCTGGGGGTATAAAATATACATGCCCAGATTATTGTCGGCAATAACCACAACATCATCGGCCGGATCGTATATAATACTGTTGACTGATCTTACCTGAAGTCCGTAAAGGCAGTTAAGCGACCTGACGGTGTCGCCGGTTACCATGAAAACGCCACCAAGTTCGCTGAATGGGGTTGATGTGGCAGCAAAGTACAGGTTGCCTGCCCCGTCTTCAGTTATGTTCTGGATATCAGCCATTCCGTCCAGCCTGGTTATTCCTGATTCGCCATGATGGAAAATGAATTCTCTGTTGGCCGGAGCCCAGATTGTGTCACCTGAAGACGTGATGTATGATGACGAATACCTCGATATCTCATGGAAACCGGGGATATGGACAAGCGGCTCATCCCTGCCGGGATAATATTTCCACAACCCGCTGATGGAGGTCAGTATATATATGAAGGAACCTGTATCCAGAAAATCAACAACTCCTGTATTTTCAGGTATAACAGAACTGCCTGATAAGTGTGATCTTATATTCCCGTTGCTGAATGAAACAAACCCGTTGCTGGCTCCAACCAATAGCATGTCATGTTCTTTGCTGTAATGCAGGCGTAAAATTGTTTCAAGCGGAACGGTATCAACAGGAATAATTGTATTGAACGTGTTTCCATCGAACTTCACAACCCCAACCCCCTGAATTCCCAGCCAGAGATTGCTGTCGCCGTCCTCTTCGAGGGCTGATACCGATAAACCCGGCATCCCGTCATCCGTTCCATATATCCTTATCTGGTCGCCGTATAATTTCACAAGTCCTGCATTAGTCCCCGCCCAGTAAAAATCCCGGGAGTCTTTGATAAGATCGTAAATGCGGTTGCTCGGCAAACCCTCGTTCATCCCTATATTTCTGAAAGCAAAATGCCCGGAATATGATGTCGAGGGAAATGCTGATAACAGTATCAGTATTAGCATGACCGGTGCCCTGAAAGCAGTCCGGTTTATAATCCTGGTAACAGTAGATGCCAGGGAAACGGCTTTTTCATTAAATACCGGTTCCATTCCCGCAATATTATTATGAACGCCTTGTAAGACGTTTAAGGAACTCGTCACTTCGCCGGTGTGCTACTTCCAGCTGTTCGCCGTTTTGCAATATTATGAGATTTTCAGCTTTTATGAATGTCTGCACGTAATTGAGATTTAGTAAGTATGACTTGTGTATCCTGAAAAAGAGATCGCCGGGCATTATTTCCTCCATCTCTTTCAGTGTTCGCGATACCAGATAGCTTATCTGCTTCCTTAGATGGACCTCGCAATATGATTCCATTGCCCGGCAAAAGACAATGTCGGGTATTTTTTCCATATGATAACCATCCTTTGTAGGCAGGGCTATACTGTTAAAGGTATTGTCGCCGGCAGAAAAATTATTTACAAGTGTGGTTATCCTTGCCTTGTTTATTTCGGCAGGCCGTCTTGATTTCTCGAAACGCTCCATCAGCGCCAATATGTCGTCATGGTTGACCGGCTTAAGAAGGTAGTCGAAAGCGGCAACTTTAATGGCTTCTATGGCATACTGTTCGTATGCTGTGCAGAAAACAACCTCGAAAGGTATTTCTTCAAAATGTTGAAACAGGGCAAAGCCGTTTTGAGAGGGCATTTCAATATCAAGAAAAACTATATCGGGGTTGTGTTCATTTATTACTTTTACTCCTTCGGCTACCGACGATGCCATACCGGCGACCTTTAGCTTATTACCAAGGAATGACCTGATAATCTGGCTGAGGGTCATTCTTGCATGCTTCTCATCGTCAATTATTACCGAGGTAAACATGGCAGGTAGTTTTGAAAAGGCAATATATAATAAAAAATGTACATTTCTTCTGTAAAAAAAAGCCGAAATTTTGTTCAAAAAATACAAAATTTCGACTTACAGAAGGAACCGCTTCGCTTTACCATAAAATTTTTTCATGCGTCTGTGTGAAATTTACGCAGAAAAAATTTTATGTACATTTGCATTCATATTTTTAATTACATGGAACTTGCACCCTTCTTTGAAATATTCCGGCAAAATATACTGAACACCACCTGGCTTGAGATTGTTGCTGTAGGATTTGGACTTGCAAGTGTTTGGTTTGCAAGGAGGGAGAATATACTTGTTTATCCCACCGGCATAGTAAGTGTTCTGATTTACGTATATATATGTTTTTTTGCAAAGCTGTATGCAGATATGGGGATTAATTTTTTTTATTTCCTGATGAGCGTATATGGCTGGTACATGTGGACACGAAAGGATACACACAAACAAAAACTCAAAATTACCAGAAACAGTTTTACAGGACATCTTTTAAGCCTGGTGTCGGTTGTGGTTTTATTTTTTACATTAAGCTATATTTTGAGAAACTATACCGACAGCGACGTGCCCTGGTGGGATTCATTAACCACTGCAATTTTCATAGTTGCCATGTGGCTGATGGCCCGCAAAAAGATAGACAACTGGAGTGCCTGGATGGTGGGGAATCTGATATCAATACCTCTTTATTTTTATAAAGGGCTGGTTTTTACAAGCTTCCAATATACGGTTTTTCTTGTGCTTGCAATAGCGGGCTATATTGAGTGGGACAGGAAGCTGAAGGCAAAAGCTGCTGCCCTGGCTGCATAATCAGCTAATAATATGATTAAGTTACCGGTAGTATACAGGATAATATCTGCAACGGCAATGGCATTGCTCTTGCTGACCTTGGGCGGATGCAGGGAGGAGTGCCATTACAAGCCTCGTTCTTATGCAGGTGTGGAATTTTTTACTGTTATTGACGGGGCAGTGGTTGAGGCCGGGATAGATATAGTTGAGCTCAAGGGCATAGGCCGGGAGGACAGCCTCTTGTATTCAAACAGGCCCAATATCAGGTCACTAACCCTGCCGATGGACGGAAATTCGGATGAGTCGGGGTTTATCTTTGTCTTTGAAGAGAATACAGATACTATATGGTTCAGTTATGAGGTAGTTCCTTTTTTCCTTTCGCAGGAGTGCGGGTTTATTCTCAATTTTGATCTTGCCGGTACGCGTTACACTACAGGTGCGATCGATTCTGTAGTTATCGTAACCAGGAAAATTACCAGTTTTGATGACACAAATATCCGGGTTTATCATTAGTTTGTTGCTGCTGCTTGCAGTGCCCTTTGGTCTTGCCGGAGCTCCGGATGAGGACCCGCTTGAGCTTCCGGGAACGGAATACACTCCGGGACTGAGATTTGGCTTCAATGTTTCCAGGCCTTTGTGGACATTTGCTGAACCTGCACGCATGGGGTTTGAAATTGTGAGTGACTTCAGCCTGGGTCCTGAATATTTTGGTGTGGCGGAGGCAGGTTATTCAATGCGTGACCTGGATGAACCTTCCTACAGGCTTAAGGAAAATGGGTTATTCCTGCGCGCCGGTGGTGACAGGGGATTATACCGGCATAATGATGACCTGATAGCTGTCGGGGTCAGGGCCGGCGTAGCCCTGTGGGAAAGGGATGCTCCAATGATATTTGTTGAACAGGGTTACTGGGGCGATTATACCGGATCGGTTGACAGCGAACTTTTTATCAGGCAGTGGGCCGAAGTTGTTCTGGCGCTAAAAGCCGAGCTGTTCAGTAATGTTTTTATCGGCTGGAACCTCCGGGGCAAGCTGCTTTTATTTGACCGGGGCGACAGTCACATGAACGAACGGTACATTCCGGGGTTCGGTGTTGCAGAGACAAGCAGCACTCTTGGTTTTGACTTCTACCTATATTACCGGTTTCCACTTGGAAACTAAACTGACCACCGGGTTAATGATGTGGAAGAATCGTACCAGGGTTACAAGCCGGATTGAGCTGCCAGGATAAAGAAGAAAATAAAGCTATTATTAATAAGTCATACAGCTTATGCCAGCAAAAAAGTTATTGTTTCCTTTCCTTCTGCTTTTGTTGTTTTCAGGCAAAGGATCTTCAGTCACTGCCCAGATATACGGAACTGGTTTTGGTGTTCTCCTTGGCAACCCTTCCGGGGCAACCATGAAAGTTTTCTTTACAGAGCGTGATGCTTTCGAAGGTATCATTGCCACCAGCTGGAGAGGTGTTTCGGCAACAGCCCTTTATCAGCTGCATTTTACCCTCCCTGATCCGAAATTCAGGAATACCCACTGGTATCTCGGTGCCGGAGCTCATGCCGGAAGGTGGGATAATACTGCTCCTTTTTATGACGGCCCCGATACGATAACCCCCCTGGGTGTAAGTCTTGCTGCAGGTATTGAATCGACTTTTGGCCGATATCCTTTCACCTTTGGGTTCCATCTTATGCCTTCGGCCAATATTGCCGGCCATCTCTCGTTTAACATTTTCCAGGCAGGTATTACGGGGAGGTATATTTTTTGATTTTTTTTTGCAGAATAAAAAAAAACCATATCTTTGCATTCCGAATTAAAAAACACGGTCCGTTCGTCTAGGGGTTAGGACGCCAGGTTTTCATCCTGGTAACAGGGGTTCGATTCCCCTACGGACTGCAAAAACATTTAACATTTATTCAGATCAGAATGGCAAATCATCCATCAGCAGCCAAGAGGGCAAGACAGAGTCATAAAAGAAGGCTGGAAAACCGTTACTACGCGAGAACCGCACGAAATGCGGTAAGGAAGTTGCGTGAAGTGAATGAGAAGGAGAAGGCTGCGGAAATGCTACCCGGAGTTGCAGCGATACTTGACAAGCTGGCAAAAAGGAACGTAATTCACAAGAACAAGGCCTCAAACCTGAAATCCGGGTTGCAAAAACATGTGAACAGCCTGTGATCCTCAGATCTAAGAACAAAACAGGAAGGGTGTCCCGCTAATTACGGACACCTTTTTTGTTTTTACTGTAGAGCCATCGTTGCAACCTTACTTTTCCCCCGGTGCCGGTCAGCCCAAACTTCACCCCTGAACAGGCCGGCCCGGACTTCTCCAGTGTATTGATCTGCCCGTGTTTTACCACTGTGTTGATGCGCCCAAATTTTGCCCCTGTGCTGGTCAGCCCAAACTTCATCCCTTAGCTGGCCATCCCGGACTTCTCCAGTGTATTGATCTGCCCGTGTTATAACTGACTTCGGCTTCCCGCAGGTTTACCGCTCACTGTTTTTCCCGTTCAGTTCAGCGTGAATGGTCCGGGTTTTTTATCCGGGCAGGCCTTTATTTTTCTCTTCTGTACTTGTACCGTTGCAGGCTTTTTTGTAACTTAATTATAAACTTATATCTGCGATAAAATGGAAGAGATCAAAAAAATAAGCATAAGGAACTGGGCAGAAGAGGATCGTCCCCGCGAAAAGCTCCTTTCGGCCGGCAGTTCGGTGCTGAGCGATGCTGAACTTATCGCCCTGCTTATAGGCTCTGGCAACAGGGCTGAAACTGCAGTAGGGCTTGCCAGGCGGATGCTTGGCTCATTTGACAACAGCCTTAACAGGATGGCCAGGCTTTCTGTACGTGAACTGATGCAATTCAGGGGTATTGGCACTGCCAAGGCTGTGGCAATTGTTGCAGCCCTCGAGCTTGGCCGAAGGCGCAGGGAAGAGCAGGTGACCGAAAGGCCGTCGGTAAAGTCAAGCCGCGATGCATATGCCATAATGCAACCGTTGGTAGGCGACCTTTCACATGAGGAGTTCTGGATACTTTTGCTTAACCGCTCAAACCGGTTGATGGATGTTATCCGCACAAGTCAGGGAGGTATTTCGGGCACGGTGACCGACATCCGGATGATATTGAAAAATGCAATACTTCATTCTGCATCTTCACTGGTTTTGTGCCACAATCACCCTTCGGGGAACCTTAAACCGAGCCGGGCCGATATGGAAATAACCAAAAAAATGAATGAGGCGGCACGGCTAATGGATATCAAAGTGCTCGACCACATAATACTGGCTGACAGGGATTATTTTAGTTTTGCCGACGAGGGGCTCTTGTAGAGTGGATTAAAAGACTTATAT
>SLRB01000184.1 GCA_007131165.1 Bacteroidales bacterium
TCATTATATTTACATATTCAAAACCGCACTATCCGGCAAAATTACAAAAATCAAAGTATGCAACTGGCAGAAATCATAAGAAAAAAGTCGCTGCAATACCTGGATGAAATAAACGAGGTACGCCGGCATATACATATGCATCCCGAACTGTCATTCAGGGAGTATGAAACATCGGCTTTTATAACCAGGAAACTTGAAGAATACGGGATCAACTGCAAAAAGGTTGCAGATACGGGGGTAGTTGCAACAATAACCGGCAAAACTGGAAAAAGTGCGAAATCCGTAGCACTCAGGGCAGAGTTGGATGCACTGCCGGTAACCGAGGAAAACGACCTGCCCTGGAAATCTGCCGTGCCCGGTGTTATGCATGCCTGCGGGCACGATGTACACGCTGCCTGTATGTTGGGCGCTGCAAGGATAATCAGTGAACTGGAGAATGAATTTGCAGGAACCGTGGTCCTGTTATTTCAACCTGGTGAGGAAACATTGCCGGGTGGAGCAAAAAAAATGCTGGATGCAGATGTTTTCTGCGGCACCAAACCCTCGCTGATAATTGCACAACATGTACTGCCCGATCTTGATACCGGCGAAACAGGTATAAGGCAGGGCGAATATATGGCTTCGGGCGATGAAATATATATTACCCTTTCGGGGAAGGGAGGGCACGGGGCAACACCCCATACCACCATTGATACTGTTGTTGCAATGTCACAGGTGGTAGTTGCCCTTCAGCAGGTCTCAAGCCGCTATGCACCTCCGCATATCCCAACAGTTCTGAGTTTTGGCAAACTTATTGCCAATGGTGCCACAAATGTCATTCCCCGGCAGGTGATCCTTGAAGGGACCTTTCGTACCATGGACGAAAAATGGAGATCCCGCGCGCATGAGATCATAAACAGGATAGCGGTAAATACCGCCGACAACCTTGGTGCTTCCTGCAGTGTTGAAATAAGAAAAGGATACCCTGTCCTATACAATGATCCTGAAAAGACCAGTCTCGTTGGCAAACTAATGAAAGAGTATCTTGGCAGGGAAAAGGTAAAAGATTTGCCAATCAGAATGACAACTGAAGATTTTGCGTGGTTTGCCAGAGAATATCCTGCTGTTTTTTACAGGTTGGGGACCGGTATGCCGGAAAGGCAGCTCCACAGCCCCGATTTCGATATTGATGAGAAAACCATGCTCACGGGATGCGGGTTGCCTGCATGGCTTGCCATCTCTTATCTGCTTCAATGACAAGCGCTGCCGGTGGTTTTTGATAAAAACTGATATTATGCAGTTTTTTAATAGAATCATTTATTTATTTTTACTTCTTCATTTACGCGCTCTATTTTAAAAACTGAACAGTTAACCTAAAATCAACAAAAAGATGGCTTACGTAATTAATGATGATTGTACCGCTTGCGGGAGCTGCATCGATGAATGTCCCGTTGAAGCGATATCAGAAGGAGATATCTATGTAATAGACCCGGAAGTATGCACTGACTGTGGTGCATGTGCAGATGTCTGTCCCGTAGAGGCAATACATCCCGAATAAAAGGTCTGTAATTTTTTTAGAAACAGGCTGCCTCTTTTTCAGGCAGCCTGTTTCTCATTTTAAAACGTATCAACGGGTTTTACAGCAGGCCTGTGATGTTGCCTCCTTCATCAACATCTATACCTTCAGCAGCTGGTTTAGCGGGCAATCCTGGCATCCTCATGATATCTCCAGTGATAGGTATGACAAATCCCGCACCTGAGGCAATTTCTATCTCACGTACGGTCACAACGAAGTCCTTCGGCCTGCCAAGCAACTCCGGGTTGTCTGAAAGTGATTTCTGGGTCTTTGCGATACAAACAGGCAATTTATCCAGGCCCAGTTTCTCAATCTTGCTTAGATCGGCCCTTGCCCTTCTGGTAAAGTCTACTGCATTGGCGCCGTATATTTTTTTTGCCACTGTTTCTATCTTTTTCGGAATATCCCAGTTCCAGTCATACATCGGTTTGAACCGGTTTTTGCAATTATCGGCTGACTTGACTACCACAGCGGCAAGTTCTTCAGCCCCCCTGCCTCCTTCTGCCCATACATCGGCAACCACGGCTTCAATGCCAAGATCACGGCAATGATCCTTTATGATCCTGATTTCCTCTCCGGTATCAGTAGCAAACCTGTTTATCGCAACAACAGCACATATTCCAAACTCCCTTATATTTTCAACATGCTTGGTGAGGTTCGCCAAACCCTTTTTCAGTGCTTCTGCATCAGGCTCTCCGACTTTGTCTGGTTCAGCGCCTCCATGGTATTTAAGGGCTCTTGCCGTTGCTACCAGCACTACTGCCTTAGGCGACAAACCTGAATAACCGCATTTTATATCGAAAAACTTTTCTGCGCCCAGATCAAAACCGAATCCGGCCTCTGTTACCACATAGTCAGACAGGGACATCCCCATCCTGGTAGCAATGACCGAGTTGGTTCCCTGGGCAATATTTGCAAAAGGACCACCATGAATTATCGCCGGGGTATGTTCAGTAGTCTGAACCAGGTTCGGTTTTATTGCATCTTTCAGCAGTGCAGTCATTGCTCCATGAGCCTTGAGATCACGGGCAAAAACAGGTTTCCTGGCATTTGTAAAACCAATAAAGATATTCCCCATCTTTCTCTTCAGATCAGGCAAATTATCAGCAAGGCAAAGAGCAGCCATAATCTCCGAAGCAGCAGTGATGTTAAAGCCGCCTTCGCGGGGAATACCGCTCATGGTCCCGCCAAGACCTACTATTACATTTCTTAGTGATCTGTCATTCATGTCCATAACACGCTTCCAGAGGACTGTGCGCGGGTCGATCCCGATACTCCGGGTTTTGCTCTGTATGTTATTGTCTATAAGAGCTGCAAGCAAATTATTAGCCTTTTCGATAGCACTAAAGTCCCCCGTAAAATGCAGGTTTATATCCTCCATTGGAAGTACCTGCGCATAACCACCACCTGCAGCGCCACCCTTAATCCCGAACACAGGTCCAAGAGACGGTTCACGTAGCACAACCGTGCTCTTTCTTCCTATCCTGTTTATGCCCTGAGACAAACCAATAGAAACTGTTGTTTTGCCTTCACCTGCCGGTGTGGGTGAAATAGCGCTTACCAGGATAAGGGTGCCTTTACTAACTCTCTCAATGTCAATATACCCAAGAGGTATTTTCGCCTTGTACTTTCCGTAAAGCTCAAGATCTTCCTCATCAATGCCCATTCCGGCAGCAATTTCAGATATATGCTTCATTTCAATGCTGTGGGCAATTTCAATATCTGTCATCATCAGTTATATTTTATTTAACATATAGGCATCGTAATCATTAATCTATATTTCAGGTGGTTACTGCTTTAAATCATGGCCTGTATCTTGCCTGGTTCAGAATTTTCTGGTAATCATCATCATTCATAAGCTCTTCCAGGGTTACATGCCTGTTACGATCCATATAGGATGATACAATCTGCCACCCCAGCCAGAGTGCAGCCATGCCGGGTGAATCACTGGTGAATTCACGGGTAAAAGGGGCAGGATTGACAAACCCGCTGATCGTCCTGGCATCAGTAGAAAATAATAACTTATTCTCGACCAGGTATGTCCACATCATCGTTTCGTTTCGTATGCACCAGTCCATCTGTTGTGCTGTAAAACCTGTCTTCAGGGTATCAGGCTGCCAGGGTAACATAGCATCAACAAAATAGAGCAATTTCCCATGATGAATAATATGACTTAAAAGGTTTTTCCCTGTGCCATCAAACTCAAACTCCATCATTGCCCAGGCCATCATAACATCCGGCACAATTTTACCGGGATGCATGATGCGCCTCTGATACATGGGTAATTGCAGCTGAGAGTAGAAAAAATGGTCAGCCCCCAGGTATTTGTCCAGTCCGATACCTACAATCCTGTCGGCAGTGACAACCGACTGGTTGAATCCGGACAGGTACGTATATATCTCCGGAAGCGGGTAATCGGGAAAATAATATAGAAAGTGCCGGAACGCCATTTCCAGGTCATCCACAAGCCACGATATATCATCGAAAACAGTATATACCTCAGTGCGGACACGATATATATCCATGTCAGTCAAAAACCTGTGCAGATGCTCAGGATAGGCTGGCGCCGACGAACTGCCTGTACGGATTATGAGGTGGTTGAAAATCTCAAAAAACTCACCATACTCCTCCTCCAGTGTCCCGACATGAACAGGTATGCTGTCAATATCAACATCAAACAGGTCAATATCAAACCTCCTGATATCTATTCCGGCTTCAATGCCGCTTATGTCGGCTTTATTCCTGGTATCAGAGCATCCTGCTGTTAACAGGGTAAACATAAGAAATAATGTTACCATGTAACCCCCACCACTGGATACTACTCTCACACATTTGTTCTGACAGCTTTCCATACATGTATTTTATTAGTATCGTATTAAATATGACTGTTAACGGATTATATCCGATTATGAGAGATCAAACGATTTTTTTGGTTAATTTTGTGTGTGTACTGTTAATCCTGTAATAATTTAGATGTAAAGATAAAATTTTGTTTTTGTTCAGCATTCCTGAATTTGGCCGATAGCAACACCGGCCCTAAACAGATGCTGATCAGTTACCCGATAATAAACTACGTGATGAGATATGTTTTGTTGATTCAGCTAATTTTTATTGTGAGCTCTGTTGCACAAGCACAAGGTGTCAGATTTACCGTCATTGCCGATCCGCAAATTGCATGGTTCAGGCCCGAAACACGAAATGCCGAATCTGCCGGGGTCAGGGGGGGAATAGATATTGGATTTGAAATGGATAATTTTTTTAGCAGCAACTATGCCTTCTCAACCGGGCTCTCATTAAACACCACAGGGGGCAAACTCAGGTTCAGCGAACCTGTTCCAATAAGATTCAGTGAATTTACAGATACCATAGCCCCCGGCAATGTTGTAACCTACCGGCTGCAATATGTCAACATGCCCATCGGCCTCAAATTCATAACCAGGGAAATAGGTTATACTACCATCTTTGCCAGGATCGGCATGGGTGGGCATTTCCTGCTGAGATCAAGGGCAGATGTGCCTTCGCGTGGAATAGAAAAGGAGAATATACCAGATGAAACAGACATTTTCAACTTCTCATACCATTTTGGTGCAGGGATACATTATTCCCTGGGTGGGCAGACAGCCATTGTTGCAGGTCTTGAATACAGGCACAGGTTTATCGACATTGCCTCAGGTCCCGAATACAAAGCTTTGCTCAACACCTTTTCTCTCAGAACGGGCCTGCTTTTCTGACAGCTCCTTTATGAACCAAATTATCTTCTAAACATTAAAAACAATCAAAATGAAGATAGCCCTGGCACAGATCAACCTGCATGTAGGAAACATAAACGAGAACGTAACAAAGATCGTTTTCTGCATCAAAAAGGCTCAGCAGTTTAATACCGACCTTCTGATATTCCCTGAGCTCTCAGTTTGCGGATACCCGCCTCATGATTTGCTTGATTACAGAGATTTTGTTTCCAGATGTCAGGAGGCAGTCGAAAGAATAGCGAAGATCTGTACCGATATCGCGGTAATAATCGGATCTCCCTCATTCAATCCGAACGGCGAAGGAAAGAAGTTATATAACTCCGCCTATTTTCTCCATGGTGGGAAAATCGAGAATATTATCCACAAAACCCTGCTTCCCGATTATGATGTTTTCGATGAATACAGATATTTTGAGCCAAATAACAGTTTTAATATAGTAAACTATAAAGGTAAAGCAATTGCTGTGACTATATGCGAAGATCTCTGGAATGATCACAAATTCGGAATCAGCCCCGCAGGTAAAAAGCTCTACACTACGAACCCAATGGACAGGCTGATAGAGCAGAAACCGGATTTTATAGTGAATATATCTGCATCCCCCTTTGCATGGTCAAGAATAAAAGAAAAAAAGGAGGTTTTTACAAACACCTCGAAAAAATATGGGATCCCATTATTCATGGTTAACCAGGTCGGCGCCAATACCGACCTGATATTTGAAGGAGGCTCACTTGTTGTAAATCAAAAAGGTGAACTTTTTGACAGGGTCAGATGGTTCGAAGAGGATTTCCAGGTATATGAACTGAATGAAATACTGAATACACCTGCCCATGTGTCAGAACACAAACAGACCGGCATGATGGAAATGCTGTTTCGTGCCCTTGTTCTGGGAATAAAAGATTTCTTTAACAAAACCGGACATACACATGCTCTGATAGGACTGTCGGGGGGGCTTGATTCGGCAGTTACTGCAGTACTTGCGGCCGAGGCTCTCGGACATGAGAATGTACATTCTGTGTTTCTGCCCTCACGTCATACTTCTCCCATATCTGGAAAGGATGCAAAAATGCTGGCTGAAAACATCAATATTTCTTACAGCGAAGTCGACATTGAACCAATGGCCGGACTAATGGGTGAATCGCTCAGCCCATTGTTCGAGGATCTTCCTGAAGATGTTACCGAAGAAAATATACAGGCCAGGATCAGGGGAACCCTGCTTATGGCAATATCAAATAAATTCGGGTTCCTGATGCTTAATACCTCAAATAAGAGTGAAACTGCCGTGGGTTACAGCACGCTATACGGCGACATGAACGGAGCCCTTTCAGTGCTCGGTGACTTGTATAAAACCCAGATTTTTGAACTTGCTGAATATATTAACCGGAATGAAGAAATAATACCTGAGCGTGTTATTAAAAGGCCGCCAAGTGCCGAACTTAAAGATGACCAGAAAGATACCGACACATTGCCCGAATATGAAGTACTCGACAAAATCCTTTTAAGGTATATTGAACAGCATAAAAGCATCAACGAAATTGTCGCGGAGGGATTTGACAGCCAGCTTACGGAAAAGGTAGTAAGGATGGTAAACCAGTCGGAATATAAAAGATACCAGGCTCCCCCGGTGTTGCGTATAAGCAGCAAGGCATTCGGCAGAGGACGCCATATGCCGCTGGCAGCCAGGTTTTAATCAATATTTTGATCCGGACAAATTCAGCCTGTTACCACTTTATATAACGCTTTGATTACATATCTGCAGTTATAGCCAGTGCACATTTTCATTTGCCGGAGTGCAATTATAAATGACATAACGCCAAAATTTTGACTTACAGTCGGAACCGCTTCGCTTTCCAATGATTTTTATTTCATTCATCCATGTGTAATTTTTAATAAAAAAAAATTCATCTACATTTGCATAATTGTTCCAAATTTTTATAAAAATGAACAATCACATCTGCGAGCATTGCATAAATAACGTAAACTCCATTTTCTTCAATATCGATACCAGGGAGAAAGAAATACTTTCCGAAAGACACACCTGCCTTCAATTCAAGAAGGGAGAAACAATCTACCGGGAAGGTGAAAAACCGAACGGACTTATATGCCTGTCAGCCGGTAAGGTTAAAATATTCAAAGAAGGTATCGGGGGAAGGGAACAAATAGTCAGGATGGCCAAACCTGTTGGTTTTATAGGTTACAGAGCCCTGTTTGCAGAAGAAAACTATATGGCAACAGCCCTGGCAATAGAAGATTCCACCATTTGCATAATTAACAGAGACAGTCTCTTCAGGGTGCTCAAAACAAACTCCTTTCTTTCTCTCAGCATAATAAAATCATTTGCGACCGAACTGGGTTTTTCTAACAGCCGCACAGTTACACTTACGCAGAAACATATAAGAGGCAGGCTGGCAGAATCACTGCTTTTTCTCAAAGACACGTATGGTCTTGAGCAAGATTGCCAGACCATTAAGGTCTATCTCTCCCGGGAGGATATTGCAAATCTTTCCAACATGACTACCTCAAATGCAATCCGGACGCTTTCGAACTTCGCTTCGGAAAAAGTGATCGCTATAGATGGCAGGAAAATAAGGATTCTTGACCTTGATAAACTTGAAAAAATCAGTGAGCACGGATGATCATCCCGGCTTGTCTTTGTTATCATAACGATACATCTGCCTTAATTTGGCGTATTTAAGGAATGACTCAAAAGATACCACCGCACTCATGGCAAGTCCCCTGAACCCATCCATGAAACCTCTTCTGATAATAAATTCGCGAAAAAACCTCCAAAGCGGATGAACTATAATTTTCAGATAATTTGATCTGATACCCTTTTCATAATATGCTCTGGCTGCAATATCAGTAAACCTGTTCACCTGTTTCACATGCTCATAAAGGGTATCATAGTGATAATGCTCTATATCACCCTTTAAAAAGGATACCCGCGATCCCTTGTCCATCAACACCCTGTCATGAGGGTTAGTCCCTCCAAACCTGCCCCTTGTCCTGTCCCAAAGCCGCAATTTCCTGTCCGGATACCTGCTGGTATACCTCATCCACCTGCCACAATATTTATTCAAACGATTGAAATAATAGCCATCATATTTCCAGTTATTCTTGACTCCGACGATCGACCTCTCGAGTTCGGGTGACAGTGCTTCATCGGCATCGAGTGAGAGGACAACCGGGCAGCTGGCCAATGATAACGCATAATTCTTCTGTTCGATATACCCTCTGAAAATGGTTTGAAAAAAATTCACTCTAAAACTGTTGCAAATTTCAGCAGTATTATCGGTCGAAAAAGAATCCACAACAATAATCTCATCAGCAATCCTCTCAACCGATGTAAGACATCTGCCTATATTCTTCTCTTCATTATAAGTAATAATAATTACTGAAATCTCTGGCATATATAACATTATGTTATACCGGCCATAAAGACCGGTAAAATTTATATTATTCCTGGATATAAATCCGGCGCACCCTACCTGATATCTTTACAAAAATCTCATAAGGGATGGTAGACAGTAAGCCTGCAATATCGTCAATGGAGTTGCTTTCTCCAAATACCATGACCTCATCTCCTTCGCCGGCGTCAACACCGGATATATCCACCATGCACATATCCATGCAGATATTACCCACTATAGGAACCTTCCTGCCGTTCACAACCATTCTTCCGGTTCCGTTACCAAGCCTTCTGTCAAGTCCGTCGGCATACCCTGCAGGCACAACGGCTATTCGCATATTACCGGTAGCTTTGAATGCTCTTGAGTATCCAATTGTATTTCCTGAGGGCACCTCTTTTACCTGGGAAATTACACTTCTGAAAGTACTTACATTGGCAAGTCTGTTTTTACCCAGCGCGCTAATTCCGTACATGCCTATTCCAAGCCTGACCATATCGAACTGGGCTTCAGGAAACCTTTCAATTCCGGCAGAATTTAATATGTGTGTAAGCACCGGATAATTAAGAGCCCTCTTCACAGTTCCTGCAAGCTCCCTGAAAAGCCTGATCTGCTGCAAAGTAAACTCATCATGGGAAGACTCATCGGCTGCAGCAAGATGTGAAAAAACAGAAACCACCCTTATTTCTTCACAACGGGAAACAAGAGCTGACAGCCTGCCGGTTTCCCGGGAAGAAAAACCAAGACGGTTCATACCTGTATCCAATTTTATGTGAACAGGATAATTGGCGATACCCATGCTCCTTACCATATCAATAAAAAGATCAAGGCCCCTGAAGCTGTATATTTCAGGTTCGAGGTTATATTCAATCATTCTGCCGCAATCACTGAAATCAGGATTCATCACCATAACCGGCACCTTTATTCCATTCTTGCGAAGTTCCACCCCTTCATCAGTAAAAGCTACCGCCAGATAGTCAACAAGATTATGGGCAAGTGCACTGGCTATCTGAAACCCTCCGCTGCCGTAGGAGAAAGCCTTGACTACAGCCATTATCCTTGTTTGTGGCTTAAGTAGTGATTTGAAATAATTGTAGTTGCGCACCAGGTTTCCGAGGTCAATCTCCAAGACTGTGGCATGTATCTTTTCTTCAAGCAACATTGAGATGCGCTCAAAGCCATAACTCCTTGACCCTTTGATGAGAACAGCAGCGTTTTCAAACTTGCCGGGATCAAATGCCTTAACAAAATCTCCGGTTGAATCATAAAACTCGACCATACCGCTGAAATAAGGCTCTATTTGCCGTATATCAGGACCAATACCAACAAGGAAATCTGTTCTCTCCCGTGTCAGTATACCCCCTATCTCATTATAGAGTTCAGCTGCATTGCGACCCGTTTCAAACATATCTGAAAGGATTACCATCTTTTTCGTGTGCGCGGTTTGACGCGATAGAAAATCCATCGCAATAGCAAGTGAAACCGGATCGGAATTATAACTGTCGTTGATGACCGTGCAATTATTAATACCCTGTTTCTGCTCCAGCCGCATGGCGACCGGTGCAAGCCCTTTCATACTTTCTTCAATAAAATCCTGTTCATAACCAAGCATGAGCATCAATGCCCAGGCATGAATTGCATTTTCTGCCGACGCCCGGTCTGTAAAAGGGATTGTGACCGAGCAGCTTTTTCCCCGGAAACGGGCAGAAATACTGGTACTGCTTTTATGCCTGGATATTTCGTATACCTTAAGGTCTGAAGGCTCTTCCCTGGCCCAGGTAAATATTTCCTTTCCTTTACTTAAACCGGAGTTTTTAACAAATTCATCAATAAGCTTGTGATCGCGGCAGTATATCAACGACCTGCAATTTTTGAAAAGCAGCATCTTCTCAGCAAGCTTGCTCTGAATATCGGGAAAGTTCTCCTGGTGTGCAAGTCCTATATTAGTGATAATGCCAATATCCGGCCTGATTATTGGCTCAAGAAACCCCATTTCTCGAGGCTTTGAAATACCCGCTTCAAAAACAGCAAGTTCATGATGAGCTTCAATTTGCCATACCGATAAAGGAACCCCAACCTGTGAATTATAGCTTTTGGGGCTGCGGACAATCACCTTATCCTTGCGCAACAACTGGAAAAGCCATTCTTTAAGTATTGTCTTCCCGTTGCTCCCGGTAATTCCCACCACCGGGATTTCATACAAGCTGCGGTGCACTGAAGCAATTTTCTGAAGAGCACGCAAGGTGTCGGCAACGACAATGAAATCGGCCCCTTCATATTCTGTAAGCACATCTGGCAGCTTTTCAACAAGGTAGCTTCTTACATGCTGCCGGTAAAGGTCTTTAAGATATTTATGGCCGTCATTTCTCTCACCTTTCAGAGCCACAAAAATGGAATCATCAGGAAAAGAAAATTTTCGGCTGTCAGTAATAATATTCCTTACGGATTGTTTCCGCCCGCCTTTGTAAAGCTTACCCCCGCATATATTTGCTATCTCCTCTGTACGGTATTCTGCCATTATCTTAATTTACAAATATTTAAACAAGCCTGCAAAAAATTAATCTAAGCGCATTACCGTCCTGTTGATTTGTCGATTTTACGGATCTCGAAGTAACAGCTGCGGCATAAAGGTTCATATACATCTTTTTCACCCAGGAGAACTGTTTTCTCTGATATATCCTTCCGGAAAGAAAACTGAGCCAAATTACCGCAGCGCATACAAATGGCGTGCACCTTGGTTACATATTCTGCTGTTGCAAGTAATGCAGGAATTGGTCCAAAAGGTTTACCCCTGAAGTCCATATCAAGCCCGGCCACGATTACTCTGACCCCGCTGTTTGCCAACTCATTGCACACAACAGCAAGGTTGTTGTCAAAAAACTGCGCCTCATCTATTCCAACAACCTCCACGTCACTTGTCAGAAGCAATATATTACCGGAGGCTGATACTGGTGTTGACAATATGGTATTGTCATCATGTGATATTACCTGCTCATCCGAATACCTTTTATCAATTTCCGGCTTGAATATTTCAACTTTCTGATTGGCAATTTTGGCCCTCTTAAGCCTTCTTATAAGCTCTTCAGTCTTCCCTGAAAACATAGAGCCGGCAATAACCTCTATCCATCCCCGCTTTTTGGTACCCCTGATTGAATTTTCAAGAAACATGCCGATTGCTTTCTTATATAATTGTTACTTTTACAAAAGTAAATAAATTGCCGATTCAACTTATAATATGATTGTATGGATTCACAAAGTTTTGGTAAAAGCCTCAGGTACAAACTCAGGGAACTGGAGTTGATATTGAAAAATATTGAAGCCGGGGATATACCGGACAGGATCGATATTGACCTTGCCCTGTCAAAAACAAGAGATCTCTATGATATTCTTTTACAAATAAATACTCAGCCCTCAACGGAGTCAGAGAGAACAGGGAAATCCGGTTCAGGATCAAAGCCGGTTGTTCCATCTGATCCTGAACCTGTTCAGGAAGAAAAAGAACTCGAGCAGGAAGATATAAGCCCCGACCCTGTGCACAAACAACCGGAAGACACTGATGCTGAACCCAAATCCTCTAAAGACAGGGTAAATTCCACCCAAAAAGAGGACCGGGTCACTGAACAGGAATATACTGCCCCCCCTGCACCAGAACAGTTTGATATTCCGGCCGATACAACCCGGGATGAAGAAGAGGGTAATAACACAGGCAAACAAAACGGTCAAAAAGATATCGAGATTGTAGCCGACCGGTTCCAGAATTCTCAAAACTATCTTAACAAGGCAATGGCCGAAAAAAAAACCAGGGCAGACCTTACCTCAAAAATGCAGTCACGACCTATTTTGGATCTCAGGAACTCCATAGGCCTGAACGAAAAATTCCTTTTTATAAAGGAGCTTTTCAAGGGAAGGCCTGACCAGTACAATCACTGCATCGATATGCTCAATCAGACTTCATCTTATGAGGAAGCGCTGAAATTCATAAAAGACAATTACGACTGGAAAGAAGACAATGATGTGGCGGAAAAACTTATCAGCCTCATCAAAAGAAAACACCCGGCCGGATAAAAATCTAATGTAATGGGAAGGCTTATCCTGGTACCCACCCCTGTAGGGAACCTGGAGGATATAACCCTCAGGGCATTGGAGGTATTGAAAAATGCAGACAGCATACTCGCAGAAGATACCAGAAGGACAGGCATACTTCTCAGGCATTACGGCATAAAAAACAAGATTATTGCTTATCACCAGCACAATGAACATAACAAATTAGAAAATATTAAGGCAATGATCGCTGGCGGAATGTGTCTTGCCCTTGTAACCGATGCCGGGATGCCGGGAATATCAGATCCCGGGTTTCTTCTTGTAAGAGCCTGTATACAAAGTAATATAGATGTAGAAACCCTTCCGGGGGCAACTGCCTTTTTGCCAGCCCTGGTTAATAGCGGCATCCCTTCTGATAAGTTTTGCTTTGAAGGTTTTCTTCCACAGAAAAAAGGCAGGAAGAAAAGGATTGCGCAACTGAAAGATGAAGCCAGGACCATGGTTTTTTACGAATCCCCTTTCCGGATCTGTAAGTTACTTGAAGAACTCATAGTGGAAATGGGACCTGACCGTCCGGCATCCATATCCAGGGAGCTTACAAAGATACACGAAGAGACCGTAAGGGGCAGCCTTGAGTATCTGAGAAAATATTTTGGCAGCAGGGATGTTAAAGGAGAGTTTGTGCTGGTAGTGTCAGGAAAGCAAAAATAAATGGGAAAGACAAGGTATACACTCCTGGAAATGAACAACATGATTGGTGAGGCTATTTACGGGGCTTTTACCGGGAGTTACTGGTTGGTAGCTGAGATAAATGAGATAAGGGAAGCAGCAAACGGGCATTGCTATCTTGAGCTTACAGAGAAGGAGAAGAACAGCGACAATATTATTGCCAGAAACAGAGCTACCATCTGGGCTTATACATGGCGAATGCTTAAGCCCTATTTTGAGACATCCACCTCAAAGAAACTTGGCAAAGGCATGATGATCCTGGTCGAGGTAACAGTGGAATTCCATGAACTATACGGCCTCAGCTTCAACATTAAAGACATTGACCCTGTATATACCATTGGAGATCTGGAACGAAGGCGGGCAGAGATACTCCGAAGACTCGAAGAGGAAGGTATAATCAATATGAACAGGTCTCTTGAAATCCCGGCGTTACCTTCACGCATAGCAGTTATTTCGTCTCAATCTGCTGCGGGATACGAAGATTTCACCCATCAAATGGAAAATAACCCTTATGGATACAGGTTCAGCATCAGTCTTTTCCCGGCTCTGATGCAGGGAAGTTCTGCAGCCAGATCTGTAACTGATGCGCTTGATGCAATTTTTGATCAGGAAGATATTTTTGATGTTGTTGTAATATTGAGGGGTGGAGGATCTGCATCCGACCTTAACTGTTTTGACAGTTATGAAATTGCTGCCCATATTGCACAATTCCCTTTGCCTGTAATAACAGGAATAGGGCATGAGAGAGACTTGACAATAGCCGGCACGGTGGCCAACACCAATGTAAAAACACCCACTGCAGTGGCGGAATTGCTGATTGGAAAATACCGGGAAGCTGATGCGTTAATAACCACACTTGGCAACAGGCTTGCTGCGGGGGTCTCCCGCCTTATAAATAAGAACCGGCAGGTTACAGATGCATTCACCACAAGCCTGCCTGTTACCCTGAAAAACAAAATTCAGCACTACAGCAGGGGACTGCTCGCCGCAGGTTCAATACTGGCAAGATCGGCAAAAGGTTACATCCAAAAAAAGCACCACGTGCTCGATACCTCTGATTATCGTTTTGGAATACATACGAAAAATTACTTACTTCGTTTAAAAAACAGGGAGGCTGAAATCCGTAACCAACTTCTGCCGCAAAGAATAAGAAGTATGATCAATAACAGGTCGGAAAAGCTTTTGCTTTTTGAAACAACAATCGGACTTGTTGATCCGGAAAATATTCTTAAAAAGGGGTATGCCATCGTAATCAAAGACGGGAGCATAATAAAAAGCGTAAAGCAGGTATCTTTTAACGATATACTGGAAACCAAAATGCATGATGGCCGTATAACAAGCAAGGTGTCCGGAGTTTACCCCCCGCGCAACCTGAAAAAAAGACCTTGAATAATTTGAATGTAACATATAAATATACAATTGCATGCGTTTTTCTACTCTCGGTTCTGCCGGCTAAAGCCAGCAATAGTGCAATAGACAGCCTGAAAGTTTTACTTGAAGAGTCAACCCGGCATGAACAGGTGGAGATACTCAATGATATTTCCAGGGCTTACTGGTCAATCTCACTTAAGGAGAGCAGTAACTATGCGATGAAAGCCCTGGATCTTGCCAGGCAGTTAGACAACAGAAATGGGATTGCCGATGCACTGAACCGTCTTGGTAATGCTGAATACCTGGGCAATAACTTGAGTGGAGCCCTCGATTATTACTTGAAATCTCTCGACATTCGGGAGCAGATTAACGACCCCTACGGTATTCTTGGTTCCCTGAACAACCTTTACCTGTTGCATAATGCAATGGGCAACCGCGACACGGTAATTATGTATCTCAGCCAGGCCCTTGACCTCAGCATGTCGATTGACGATGATGACCAGATTGCCCGTTTCTCAAATATTATTGGTAATTTTTATTCAGGGTTGCATAATTTTGAGGAGGCTGTTGTTCATCTTGGCAGGGCACTTGATATATTTGAAAAGACAGAAAACAAAACAGGGCTGGCATTGGTGCTCCTAAACAAGGGGGAGATGTACAGAAGAATGAGTTTGTATGACCAGGCCCAGGAGTACTACTTCAGGGCGCTTGAAAATATCAGAATAACCGGTAACAGGAATGGACTCGCATCTGTAAAAAACCATATAGGCATAATTCACAGACATCTTGGGCAAATTGATATAGCACTTGAATACTTCAACCGTTCGCTCGATATTTACAATGAAACGGGCACCAGTACCGGAGGGGTGGCTCACATCCTGAACAACATCGGTATTATCTGGTATGAGAAAGGTGACTACACCACTGCCCTGGACTACTATACCCGGGCCATGGAGGGCTATGAGGCTGCTAACCAAACACAAGGCATTGCTACAGCAAGCCACAATATTGGTATTTTACACACCAGGATGGGAAACTACCAGGATGCATACGCCTACTACACCAGATCCGTTGATATTAACAAAAGCAGTGGCAGAAGCTTCAACCTGGCCAATAACTATAACAATCTCGGTGAGCTTTTCTACCTTCAGAAGGATTATGAAATGGCAGGAAAATACCTAAAAGATGCTCTTGAACTGGCAATCCCATTAAATGCCAAAGAGATAATTGCAGAAAATTACCTTTTCCGGTCACAACTGTACAGTGATCTTGAGGATTTTGCAAGCTCA
>SLRB01000144.1 GCA_007131165.1 Bacteroidales bacterium
ATATATTATATTATGTCTACATATAGCTGGATTACAGTATTTTAATAGGTGTATTTCATCTAATTATTCACACATGTAACAAATCCCGATATTTTATTTCAACTATTACTTTATTCAGTGTCTGTAAAAGACTGGTAAACCGAATGATAGAGTCATGGAGAAATTCGCCTGTCACAGCATCCCCGTAATCAGTTCGGCTGAAATTAAACTATCTGTTGTTAATTATTTGCCGGTTGCAATACCCGGCACTTTTATATTGCCGGCGATTTCTTTAATATCCCTTGTGAAAAGTTTATAGAGGACCGGAACGATGAGCAAGGTAAGAAAAGTGGATGCCAGAAGCCCCCCTATTATTGTCCAGCCCATGGGAGCCCATAATGTCCCTCCTGCCAGGGTAAGAGGCAACAAACCCCCAATTGTAGTAACCGACGTAAGGACTATCGGCAGGAACCTGGTTTTTCCTGCTTCCACCAGTGCCTCTTCCATATTCCTGCCATCCTCCCTTAACCGGTTTGTAAAATCAACCAGAATAATCGAATTGTTGATAACTATACCGGTAAGGCTTATTAAGCCTATAAAAGCCGTAAAGCTAAAAGTATACCCGGTTATAAAAAGCATCCATACTGAACCTATTACTGCCAGAGGGATTGCCGAGAAAATAATAAGCGGCTGGGAAAATGACCTGAACTGGAATACAAGTACACCGAATATTGATATTATAGTAATCAAAACAGCCCTGCCCATATCTCCAAATGTCTCATTGCGGCTTTCAAGCTCACCTCCTACATAATAGCCATATCCTTCAGGAAAAGAATAATTATTGAGCTCATCAAGCAAAGGGATCATAATATCGTCAAGATTATATCCGGACTTAATATCTGCCAGTATTGTGGCATTTCTCATCATATTAAACCTGGACACTAGACTGGGCTCTGTAACAAACTCAATAGTAGTAAGTTGTTTTAATGGAATTTGTCTGCCCTGCAATGATGAGACATATACCTTATCCATATCCTCAATACTTACCTTATCCCCTTCAGGCAATCTCATAATAATTTCATATTCTTTTCCGCCAGGATCTCTGAACTTTGATATTTCTATACCATTTATCGCCATCCTTATCGTCCTGTCTATCTCATGAACAGGAACGCCGAATATCCCAGCCTTCTCCCTGTTGATATTGAACCTTATATCAGTCTGTGATTTGTCCAGCAGATTCTCAACATTAACTGCGCCTGGTCTGGCGGCAACCAAACCTTCTATCTCACGGGAAATGTTACGTAATATTTCTACCTGCTCACCGGTTATATACAGCACGATAGGAGCCTGCATAGGAATACCCTGCTCAAATTCTCGAACAGTTATTAAGGCACCAGGATAATTCCTGAAAACCTGTCTCATTTTCTCAACAAGATTGTCAAACTCCCTGCGATTGTATTCATGCAATTCAACATATATCTCGGCAAAATTCCTTGAATACTGACGTGGAAAATGGTTGTAATATATGCGTGGATTTCCCTTACCTATATTAGCGGCATACAGCTTTATACCGGGTATTGTGTCAAGTACTGCTTCAACCCATTTCACTGCCCGGTCAGTTCTTTCAATACTACTACCCTCAGGGAGCTCCACCTGTATCATCATCTGCGGGGTTTCCGCTTTCGGGAAAAAACTGATACCAACATACCGGAACATCCAGGCTGATAAGCCCAAAACGAGGAGCACCGCAATTAAACTCAGTATTTCCCACTTCAGTACGTATTCCAGGGTGCGACGATAAGGACCTCTTATGATGCGGTTTATCAATCGTTCAAAGAACCGCCATGCCGTTTGCTTTTGTCCGTGTAAACCTTTTCCGAATATTCTGCTGGCAACAAACGGTGAAAGGGTAAGTGTTATAAACAATGAAACACCGAGGGTTGCAACAATGGTAACCGGCAGGCTGCGTATAAAATCACCGGCTTTATCAGGAAGCATAATCAGGGGAATAAATGCAAAGATGGTTGTAATGGTTGCCGAAATAACCGGCCAGCCAATCTCAGAAACTGCAGCGAGTGCAGCATCCCTTGATCCATATCCCATTTTCAGATACCGGTTCATGTTCTCAACCATAACTATTGAATTATCAACCAGAAGCCCCAGAGCCACGACAAGCGCTGCAATTGAGACCTGCTCCAGGGTAAACCCTGAAATGTCGACTATACTAAGCCCGATAATGATTGAGAGAGGGATAGCCATAATTACAATAATTGATGACTTGATCCCTATCGCAAAGAAGACCACAAATCCAACCAGTATGATCCCCTGGTAAAGATTATTGAGAAATCCGTTAATTCTTCGTTCAACCGTTTCCGACTGATCAAACACCTTCAGCAACTGTACATTATGATCCATGTTTCTGCTGTACTCAAGTATCTGTCTATCAATCTCCTCCGTATTTCTGAATATGTTGACATTCTCATTTTGCTGAACAGACAAATATATTGCCCTGCTTCCCTTGTATCTGGCCAGATATACATTGTCCTCATACTCAAAATCAACAACTGCAATATTCTCCAGATACACCAGCTGCCCTCTGTAAGATCCCACTACCGTACGCCTAAGCTCTTCCGGATTACTGTAGGAACCGCTTGTCTGTATCCCGAAAGAACGCCCGCCAATTGATATATTTCCACCCGGGATATTAGTATTATTGCTCTGTACTGCATTTATAACCTGACCTATGGAAATATTCATTGCCGCCATCTTTTCTGTATCAACTGAAATCCTCAGCTGAAGAGCAGGGACAGCATGAATGTCAACTTTCTTTATCCCCCGGATCGTTTCAATTCGCCGTTTCAGTCCCTCAGCCATCCTTTCAAGCTCAACGAATTCAGCAGTTTCAGAAATAAATGCAAGCTGCATTATTGCTACGTCTGTGCTGGTATACTCCATGATTTCAAAATGATGCAGGTCCTCCGGAAGATCGCCTTCAATACTATTAATTGAAGAAACAAGTTCATTATACTTCTCCCTGGCATCTGTTCCATGCTCAAACTCAACACTTATAGTAGCGATTCCTTCACGCAGGGTTGTATTTATTTTATGGATATCCTCAATCTCATTTATCGCCTCTTCAACGGGCAATGCAATAAGATTTTCCATATCGGCAGGACTTGCACCGGGATATATGAAAACAGCCATACCACCTGAAATGTATACAGCGGGGTTTTCCATTCTGGGCATTGTAAAAAATGAGTATATCCCCCCTGAAAGCATCAGGGCAAAGAGAATAATTGTAAGCTGATAATAGTCTATAAAAAAGCGTGTTATCCGCATTTTCCTAAACAATAAAATTAATCAATTGATAATAACTTGTTGTCCGTCCGTTATAAATGCAGCCCCTTCCCTTATAATTGTATCACCAGGTTGTATTCCTCCTGTAACAAGTAATCTGTCACCATTAATCTCTTGAATCCTGATCCTTTCCCTGAGGGCAGTATTGCCTGAATATCTGAAAACCATCCCTTCCCTGCCACTGGCCTCAACAAGCGCATCTGCCGGAATCTCTATATACCCCGTTACCTTTGCAGTAATTATTGAAGCCCTGCCGATAAAACCGGTCATTAACCTGTAACCTTCAGCAGATATTGCCAGGCTTACCTCAAAGGTGCCTGTAAAAGGATCTGCCATACCGGCAATTTCAACTACCCTCGCATCAAATGCATGATGAGGATAGGCATCAAACCAGACCTCTGCCTTTTCACCAATATACACATCAACAATATCACGGTCAGTTACAGGTACTTTAAGAAGCCAGTGATCCCGTGATGATGCAAAAAGTATAACCGGATGCCCTGGTGCAATGATTTCATTCTCATCTGCAAGCACTTTAAGCACCTTCCCGTCTGAAGGTGCCCTTATAACAGAATGATCGAGGTTGAACCTTGCTATGGATTTTGCCGCTTCTGCGATTTCCATAGCGGTAAGGGCGTTCTGGTAATGTTCAAGAGTTGAAGCATTTTCATGATAAAGATTGCTGACCCTTTCATAATCCCGAAGGGCTTTTTCATGCTGAAGCTCAGCCTGTCTGAGATGGGATCTGACCTCAGAAAGATCCAGGGCTGCTATTAAATCTCCCCTGCCCACATCTTGTCCATCTCTTACAGGCATATTGTTAATTATACCTCCTGTTTTAAAGCTTAACTTTAACTCTGAATAAGGTGTTAGCCGGCCGCTTGAATTTATCCGGTGCTGGTACTGTACTTCACTGGCCACTACCACAGTTACCCGGACGCTTTCTGCATCCTCTTCATTATCTTTCCGGTCTGTGCATGAGGAAATAACAATTGCAGGAAGACTGATCAGCACAGATAGTAAATACAGGTGTCTCATTATAAATTTGTTTTTTCTGAAAAACCGCATTAATCAATAAAAATAAGCATTCCATATCATATTTCGGCATTGCCGGTTAAGTGTATCGTTAA
>SLRB01000308.1 GCA_007131165.1 Bacteroidales bacterium
TGAACCCGGACTTTACCTTCTTGAGGACAGGCTGGAGCACCTGCACGGATTATTCGGCCAAAGGGCAACGCCGGAAGAACTTGACGCGTTTGCCGAACGGGTTAGGCCGGTATATAAGAAATATGCAGGTATAGGTATCAGGATTGAGGATGACATACTCATTACAGAAACCGGGAACATTGTCCTTTCAGACAATGCCCCAAAAACCGTTAAAGAGATCGAGGCATTGATGAACCCCTGAAAATAATTTGTAACATAATCCAGTTCTTTGCCGTATACATTGTCACCCGAAAACCCGGAACGGATGGAAAGTTTAATTATCCATGCAACATGCAACACGCCCGCTGTCTCTTTCAGTACCGACGGCAAGCTTTCCATTTCGGGAAGGTCAATAACTACAAAGACCTGGGGTTTTTACAACACTCTTTTTTCCTGGCTTGAAGAATATGCAAAAGACCCCGCCCCTGTCACAGTGCTCGACCTCGAGTTTGAGGTGCTGAATGTCGATTCTCTGGGGAGGCTGATGGATTTATTCAGATTCCTGACCCGGCTCAGGAGAGCGGGTTTTGAAGCCGAAATTAACTGGTACTTTGAAAAGGAGGATGAAGACATGACAGATGTAGCTGCCATGGTTTCTGAAATCCTGGGTACAATTCCGGTTAACGGGATTTGCATAGAAAAAGATGTAGCCTGATGAGGTTGACCCGCGCACCGGTTCACAGGCAAAGCCCCGCAAGGACATTACCACATCTGACAGACGCGGGTCTTTAAAATTAAAGGTTCTCTCACATTCCGGCTCATGCTCCAGCCGGTGTTTATCGTTTTGATTGCCTATGCGCTCAGATCTTCCTGAACCACTGAATTACGGGAACAGGTACCGGGGCAAATTCTCCCTCGTAGCGTACCCCTGCAAAACCGAACTGGAAGGCGCTGTTGGGCCTTGTCTGCCATCTTAGCCCCGGTGAAAAAACCGCCAGTCCGGGAGCTCTCTCTCTGCTTGTCACCTCAATATACCTTTGAAGCGGGTCGCTCCAAACAAATTCGTTTTCAGTCCGGTATCGCCCCCTCAACATAAAAAAAGAATCGAACACAAAGCTGAAGTTCTCGTTTATCCTGGCGAGGGCCGCAACAGAAAACAGAAACCTGCCTTCGCGATAGCGGTTTTTTACATAGGTGTCCCGAGCGGGATTGTAAATCTCCTCATCATACCACAGTCCGCCGTAACCGGCCGAAAAATTAAAGTTGTGCGCTCTGTTCCCCCTTGTTATCGCCACAAAAGGCAGGGCTAACCCAAGGTCGGGACGTGACCAGGAGCCTGTACCCAGCAGTCCACCGGCAGCAATGTGTGTATTTTCGCCCAGTTGCCAGCTTCTTTTAACAGTCCCCACTACAGGCATTGCAATCCATGTGGTCATTACCCCTACACCAAAATTATCGGCTATCCCGAACTGGAAATCCGGGCCGAAAAGATTCCACTGTATATAGCTTTCCCCTTTGTCTACAGGCAGTCCGTTAGTTGTCAGAAAATACCTGGTTGCAAACAACCCTTCACCAATAAATTGCCCCTCTCTGAATTCGCCCTCCTTCAGTTCCCTGATCTCTCTTATCTCGTGCTTGGGAATGGCCACCTCTCCCAGCCTCTCAGTTAAAATAATAACCTCCCTCGCGTCTTCATAGGTAATAACACCTACGAACCTTGTATTGTCATTTTTGATCACCAGGTGTTTCACCTGACAGTGTTGTTGCTCCCCACCGGCCGGAACCTCCTGTGCCCTGGCATCAGGGAGGCAGCATACAACACTCGCAATAACAGCAAAAAATAAAACGATTTTCCTGCTCATCAGATTAAAGTATTAAACAGACAGGTTATAAGTTGATCAATATAAAACAGGCCGGACGGGACTGATAAAACAAAAGTACTTCAATTTATGAAACAAACAACAGGGCAGTGAAAGCCCCATGTGCTAAATCACACAAAAAGAAATGTATTAAGCATGGGGGTTTGACTTCGTCGATCTCACATGCAATTTGATTAACATTTTGCAAAAATGACCAGATGTGACATTCATACGTTCAAGGCACTGAACATCAACTGTATGATATGAGGAAGATAATCAGTACCCTGTTGACTATTGAAAGACGGCATTCAGAGGGTTCATGATATTTTGTCTGACGAAGGCTGATGGAGGTATAAATCCACGAATTTTCCTGCCGGTAACTTAATCTCCGGTATAGTTTTTGTTACTAAACTTTTGTATATTGCGGGTGTCTCTGATCTTAAACAAAAAATTCCCTGTACCCTAACTAATTTTTTGTATCATGAAAACCAAATACTTCCGTCTTTTACTTGCGGCAACCGCCGTGATGAGCCTGGTACTTTTACCGGGCTGCAACAAAAATGACCAGAAAGATGAAAATGCAGGACCGTTCTATGGCAGTTTAACCGACATCGAAGGCAACTTTTACAAAACAGTTGAGATAGGATGGGGAGAGTGGATGACTGAAAATTTCCGGGCAACAAAGTACAATGACGGCACCCCGATACCAACAGGCCTCGATCCGGCTGAATGGTCAAACACCCTTGAGGGAGCATATGCCGTTTATCCTCACGAGGATGTTGACGGTCTCGATTCCGATGAGGAGGTCGTAAACGCTTACGGGCTGCATTACAACTGGTACGCCGTTGAAACCGGCAAACTTTGTCCCCCGGGATGGAGGGTGCCATCGGCAGAGGACTGGCACGGATTACTGTCCTATCTGATTGACAACTATGACGAGATTAATGCCGAAAATGCCGGCGACTTTCTGAAATCATGCCGGCAGGTCGATTCGCCTTTGGGAGACGATTGCAACACCAACATTCATCCACGCTGGAACAAAGACGGTGTTGATCATTTCAAGGAAGAATTATTAAGGATCAGGTTACCTGAAGGGGAATACCCTCGCCCTGGTTTTGAGTTTAATTTTGTCTTTGAACCCGGGCCTCTTGCAGGGACAGATGAGTTCGGTTTCGCTGCCCTGCCTGCCGGACAATACAGCGGAATGGGATTTGGCATGGGCTATATCTGCAACTACTGGACAACTGACGGCGACACCAGGTATATGTTCATTTGTCCGGAAACCAAAGAAATAATAGGCATAGAGCTCTCACATGATGCTCCCGGTATGGATGAGTATATTATGATCGAACTGGATACAGGATATGCACAAAACATGAATTCCATATTCCCCTCAATGACTATGATAAGTAAAACAACCGGCTTCCCGGTACGCTGCGTGAGAGGCGACCTGCCTGAGGGCGGGCCGGTGTTCAGGTTTCCCTGAAAGAACGGGTGGCGGGATGATTTGTACATGGCGACCTGCCTGAACGTGTGCCCCGATACCGTCAACCCTGAGAAGGGAAGGTCTGGCCAAATAACGATCTAAGTTTTGCTGAACAAATCATCGGATGTCAGCAGCACCTTATATATTTTGTGTGCATAATATAAAACCCCCTGCATCTTCTTAGGATACAGGGGGTTTTGTTTTGTTGTGGTTGACCGACCAGGATTCGAACCTGGACAGGCAGAACCAAAATCTGCAGTGCTACCGTTACACCATCGGTCAATCTTTCCAAATCAGGTGCAAAAATAACAAAAAAATGCAATTCAGGAAATTATGGATCCTCCTTTTAGTTTCACTTCAAAACCCTCCTGCTCAGGGTGCAGTCATATCCTGACATAGCTTTACCCAAAAGGTTTGTGCCCGGAAAAATCCGTGGTTAGCCACAAAAACCGGACATATTGCCATCTCCGGGGATGGATAGTCCGGTTTTAGTGAATTTTCAGTTAGCCGGGCTGAGCCCCTCATGTGTCATGACCCATTTTTTTCCTGTCATTGACCTGATATCTGCCCTGTCAATATTTCTGGCAGAGGTTATTATCCTGTCGGTTCTTTCTCCCATATGCACTGTATATCCCTCCGGCAGGTTCAGCCTGAGATTTACCCCGCCGAAGTTCCAGAGGTCACCTGTTCCGGTAGTGAACAGATTATCGATGATAATCAATGAGTCTCTGATTTCCCAGTTGTAAAGCATGTTTTCAGCATTCATGTCGGCAGCAAGTTGTCCCGGCCCCCTGGCCGTCTTCACTACTGCAAGTTCAGGAACAGCAGCCCCGGTGTGACGAATGGCGAGCGATGGCCGTGACCAGTATATGTCCTGAACAGCATCATGGTATAGTCCGCGACCCGCCCCGTCAATTCTTACCGGATGCCAATGGTGGCCGCGGAACCTTGTAAGCTCCTCGAGGGCGGCCATGTTTACCGTCTCTTCCAGTTGAAGGTAAAGGGTTTTTGAGGGTGTTGCCTCAAGGGCAATATTCTCCTGGTAAACTCCCCTGAATGCGAACTTTCTCGATTCAATAAAGCCAAGTGTAAACATAGCCGAAACTGCGGCAATCCATACAACCAATGCAA
>SLRB01000150.1 GCA_007131165.1 Bacteroidales bacterium
CGTGGCTAAACAAAAAACTTGCAGATGAGTGCCCGGATATGATAACGGGTGCAGGTTCGGTGATTGACGGCCCTACTGCCGTGCTTTACATGCAGCTCGGGGCAAACTTCATCGTTTCTCCCTCTCTTCATGAGGATGTTGCCACCCTGTGCAACAGGAGAAAAGTGCTTTGGATACCCGGCTGTGGCTCGGTAACCGGGATTTCGGAGGCTGAAAGCATGGGTGCCGGCATTGTCAAGATATTCCCCGGCTCACAGGTCGGCGGACCGGGTTTCGTCAAGGCTGTCCTCGGGCCAAGGCCGTGGACAAGCCTCATGCCCACAGGCGGTGTGGAGCCCACCGAAGAGAACCTTGCCGGATGGTTCAATGCAGGGGTTTACTGCGTGGGCATCGGCTCCAAACTTATTACAAAAGAGATAACGAATAACCGCGACTTCAAACTCCTGGAGAAGAAGGTTAGCGAAGCAGTCGCCATCCTTGATAAGATCAGGGGCGGCGCTGCCGGCAACAAAGGATAATTAGTTGGATTTTAAATTTTTTAGCTGTTATGGCAAGGAATATAAGAACATTTTTTTTCGGAATTAAAAGGCGTTTTCCGGGATCGCTCCTTCTGCGGCGATCAACAGGACTGGTACTCCGGTGCCTTCCGCGATTGCTGCCGCATCTTCGACTGGCGGTGTTACTGCCGGCCCTCCTTCTGGCAGCGGTTACAGCCTGCGGCGAACGAGACCATGTAACGGTTCTTAAGCTGGCGCACGGACTCTCTCCCAGCCATTCGGTGCATCAGGGAATGGTGTACATGGCCGAGCTGGTAGAAGAAAAATCTGACGGTCAGATGAGGATTGATGTCTATCCCAGCGAACAGCTCGGCACGGAGAGGGAGAACCTTGAAATGCTCCAGATAGGCAGTCTAGCGATTACAAAGGTTTCGGCAGCGGTAATGGAGAGTTTTGCCCCGAGCTACCGTGTGCTTAACCTTCCCTATATTTTTACCAGCCGCGAACATTCCGAGAGGGTGCTCGACAGCGATATCGGGAGGGAAATTCTCAGTGACGGAGATGAGTTCTGGCTTCGTGGACTTGCATTTTATGATTCCGGAAGCCGCAGCTTTTACACAAAGGACCGGCCTATAATGCATCCGGACGATCTGCGGGGTCTTAGAATCAGGGTTATGCCCAGTCCTTCAGCTGTGAATATGGTCAGGGCCATGGGTGGGTCCCCCACTCCCATATCATGGGGTGAACTGTATACTGCCCTTCAGGGTGGAGTGGTTGACGGGGCCGAGAATAACCCGCCCAGCTTTTATCTTTCCAACCATTTTGAAGTTTGCGGTTACTACTCACTGAATGAGCATTCATCCATTCCCGACGTTTTGCTTATAAGTACCAAGATATGGAACACTCTTACTGAAGAGGAGCAGCAATGGGTACAGGAAGCAGCAACTGAGTCGGTGGATTACCAGAGGAAGCTTTGGGCAGAATCTGAAAAGCACTCGCTCGAAATGGTGGAGGCGGCAGGTGTGGAAGTGTTGTACCCCGACAAAGAGCCGTTCATAGAGGCTGTGCAGCCCCTGTATGACCAATTTATGGCCGATCCCCAGATGAGCAGGCTGATAAAAAGGATCAGGGCCCTGGATTAACTGGCCAGAACCGTACTTAAAATCATATAAAGACCAGTAATATATTTTTTAACAATATAAATATTACCATGACTATCAGAAAACAACTCGACCGCGCTCTTGCAACCTTTGTCACCATACTTATGGGTGTGCTGGTAGTAAATGTGCTGTGGCAGGTTATAAGCCGCTATATTGTAGGCCATCCCAGCGCATTTACCGACGAGCTGGCAGGTTTCCTGCTGATATGGGTTGGGCTGCTTGGCGCGACATACATAACCGGGAAAAAGGAGCACCTTGCGATAGACCTCCTGCATCATAAGCTTTCGCCGGAAAAGAAAACAAGGGTCAATATAGTGATCAATGTCCTCGTAGCTCTATTTGCCCTGGCAGTGCTTATTGTAGGGGGGACAAACCTGGTATATATCACCCTGCGGCTAAGCCAGGTATCGTCGGCCCTGCAAATACCGGTGGGCTATGTCTACCTGGTGCTGCCACTGAGCGGACTGTTTATTGTTTACTACTCGATATATGATATAGTTTACCCGCAGTCTGAAGATCAGGAACAGGTGCCCGAACCAGGCCAGGTACCGGAACAGGAAATACCAACCCTGTAAAAAAATTTTGATCACCCCCACAAAATAATCGATAATGGAATATCTTGAAGTTTATGTTCTTGTAATCAGCTTTATATTTCTTCTTGTTCTTGGTGTGCCGATTGCCTACAGTATAGGAATATCGGGGTCGCTTACCCTTCTCATACATATTATGCCGCTACCGGCCTTCACCACTTTTGCACAGCGCATGGCGACCGGACTGGATAGTTTTGCGCTGCTGGCAATCCCCTTCTTTATACTGGCGGGCCAGTTGATGAACCGGGGAGGTATCGCCCTGCGTCTGATTGATTTTGCCAAGGTCCTGGTGGGCAGGCTGCCCGGAGGGCTCGCCTTCGTGAATGTGATGGCCAACATGCTGTTCGGGGCAATATCAGGCTCAGCAGCAGCCTCAGCGTCGGCAATAGGAAGCATGATGAACCCCAGGATGATAAAGGAGGGATATGAAAAACCCTTCTCGGCCGCTGTGAACATCACCTCGGCAACGACCGGCCTGGTAATTCCGCCAAGCAACATCCTCATTGTATACAGCCTTGCCAGCGGCGGTGTTTCAATCGCGGCCCTCTTTATCGCAGGATATGTTCCGGGGATACTGACCGGGTTATTGCTGATGGGTGTGGCTGCTGCTTATGCTTACCGTAAGAATTACCCTGTTGGCGAAAGGACAGGTTTTCGCACCGGGGTGATAAAATTCTTAAGCGCCATTCCAAGCCTTATGCTTCTGGTAATAGTGATAGGTGGCATACTTGCAGGCATCTTTACCGCCACCGAGGCATCGGCAATTGCAGTCTTCTATGCACTCATACTTGCACTGATCTATGGCGAGGTACGCATCAGCGATCTTCCTGATATATTGCTGAAAAGTGTCAGGGTCACCTCCATAGTCCTGCTGCTGGTGGCTGCCTCTATTGGTATGTCATGGGCGATGTCGTTCGCCAACATACCGCAGAATGTAAGCGAGGGGCTGCTGTCAATCAGCACAAACAAGATAGTGATACTGCTGCTCATAAACCTCATACTGCTTTTCGTGGGTATATTCATGGACATGACCCCGGCCGTGCTGATCTTTACCCCTATCTTTTTGCCGGTGGTAGTTGACCTGGGTATCGACCCGGTGCATTTCGGTATAATCATGGTGGTAAACCTTACGGTGGGCCTCTGCACACCGCCGGTGGGCTCGCTGCTGTTTATCGGTTGCAGCGTGGCAAACCTCAGCATCATGAAGGTTGTACGGCCTCTGATCCCGTTCTTTATCGCGATGATAGTGTCGCTTATGCTGATAACCTACATTCCTGCACTCAGCCTCTGGCTGCCGCGGTTGTTCGGGTTCTGAAAACGGCGCACATCATACCCCAAGAAACCCGTAAATATTTTCAGGAGTGACAACCCTGCAATCGGCTTCAGGGTAACTCCTGGTAAATGTCAATGGGAATTTGTATTTCTTCGCAGGATTCCATTTCAACTCGAAAGCCCTAAGCCTGCCGTCATGATCTTCAATATAATCAACCTCCTGCTGCTGGGTTGTTCTCCAGAAATAGCGTCGCGCGTATATTTTGTTGTAATGCAAATACTTTAACCGCTCTGAAATAAAGTAGTTTTCCCAGAGAGCCCCGATGTCAGTTCTTGTCTCCAAAGGACTGAAATTGCTTAAAATAGCATTTCTTACACCATTGTCATAGAAGTATATCTTCCTGCTTTTTTTCAGCTCGTTCCTTAAATTACGACTGAATGAACGCAACCTGAATATTATAAATGCCTTCTCAAGAAGGCTTAAATACCGCTGTACAGTGTGCGGATCTGTTCCCAGGACCTGCGCCAGCTCATTGTATGACACCTCCGATGCAAGTTGAAGTGCCACAGCCTCCAGTAACCTGTCAATAAATTCAGGCTTTCGGATATCCTGATACATGAAAACATCCTTAAACAGGTAGCTGCTGACCAGACTATTCAGAATTTCCGGTTCGTTGCCGGGATTATTTACCACATCGGGGTAGGAGCCAAAAACAATAAGATTATTGAGCCTCCGGCTAGTCTCAACAAAACCGTAATGGCCAGTCAGCTCTTTTATTGAAAGTGGAAACAGAAGGTATTCGAATTTTCTTCCTGTCAGGGGTTCATTTACCAAATTGGAAAGATCAAGCGACGAAGATCCTGTCACGATTAGTTGAATACCCGGCATCTGATCAATGACAATTTTAAGTGTCAGGCCTATATTCATTAC
>SLRB01000156.1 GCA_007131165.1 Bacteroidales bacterium
AACAAGGAATATATATCAAGCGGGGGACTGGCTAAATATCCGGATGGCACATTTATCGGTTCGACCATGAGCCTTATGGAGATAACTTCCAATTTTTTGAAATTCACTGGTTGCAGCCTTAAGGACGCCATTGACACTGTCACTTTAAATCCTGCACGTGTTGCCGGGGTTGATAACAGGAAAGGATCACTGGTTCCCGGCAAAGATGCTGATATAGTGCTGATAACTCCATCACTTGAAGTCAAAAAAACTATAATCGCAGGAAATATTTTAGAAACCTTATAGAATAAACTTATAAATATGCATTTTACCTGGCTGGACACCTTTGTTTTAATCGCATATATCGCAGGCATCACATGGTTTGGTATAAGGATAGCCGGAAAACAGGTCTCATCGGGCGACTATTTTCTGGGGGGAAGAAAAATACCCTGGTGGGCTGTCTGTTTCGCCATTGTCGCAACTGAAACAAGTACACTGACCTTCATAAGCATTCCGGGACTGGCGTACATTACAAACATGAATTTCCTGCAGCTCACCCTCGGGTATTTTATAGGAAGAGCTATTGTTGCCTGGATAATCCTGCCTTCTTACTTCAGGGGCGAACTGGGCACTGCATATACTTTCCTGGCAAACCGCTTTGGAACCCCGATGAAAAACCTGGCCTCGGGAGTGTTTATGCTTACCAGGCTTGCTGCTGACGGGGTAAGGCTTTTTGCAACTGCTATTCCCCTTGCGCTCATTCTGCAAGGAACCTTACTTGCTGCAAACATATCGCAGGAATGGATATATATTGGCTCGATACTGCTAATCGCAATAGTATCCTTAAGCTATACGTATGTCGGTGGACTCAGGGCAGTTGTATGGATGGATGTAGTGCAGCTTTTTATCTATTTTGCAGGGGCAATTGCTGCAATAATAATAGTAAGCGGCGATATTGAAGGCGGATTGGCAGGTGGTATTGCCCGGGCCGCTGAAGCAGGCAAATATGAAATATTCAATTTTTCATTCGAGGGGGGTCTAAAGGAGTTTTTCTCAACTCCATATACTTTTATTGCAAGCATAATAGGCGGCGCCTTCCTGTCAATGGCTTCCCATGGGATTGACCAGCTAATAGTCCAGCGCCTGCTTGCTGCGGGGGCATTGCCTGCAAGCCGCAAAGCCCTGGTCACCACTGGCGGAATCATTATTATCCAATTTGCGTTATTCCTGTTTTTGGGAAGCCTTCTTTTCGTATTCTACGGAGGAGCAGAAATAGTTCCCGATGAAGTATTCCCAATGTTTATAATTGAAGAAATGCCGGCCGGATTAAGCGGCATTATTATTGCCGCACTTTTCGCGGCGGCAATGTCAACCCTGTCCAGCTCAATTACGGCATTGGGCTCTGCCACAATGTATGATTATGTTATACCTTATTATAAGAAACTGAACAAGTCTAACGAACTGGCAGTATCGCGGCTTATTACACTTGCGTGGTGTGCTCTGCTGGTGGGATCGGCAGTGTTTTTCATGCAGAGCTCACAAATTGTTGTAGAGCTTGCGCTTTCAATAGCGTCATTTACTTACGGCGGGTTGCTTGGTACGTTCTTTCTGGGGGTCTTATTCAAAAGGCCGGACATTAAAGATGCGATACCTGCATTTATGGCAGGTATCGCAATTATGATCTATATAATCCTGTTTACTTCTGTAGCATGGACATGGTATACACTTATCGGTACTGTTGTAACAGTGTTCACAGGACAGTTCCTGTCGATCATGTCTTCATTCCTCCGCAAACGCTGATAACCTGACCACTGATATAGGCAGACAGGTCTGAAGCAAGGAAAAGTGTGACATTTGCAACATCTTCTGGTGTTCCACCTCTCCTAAGCGGAATACCGGCAATCCATTGCTCCCTTACATCATCCGGCAGGCTTGCCGTCATATCTGTCATTATAAATCCGGGTGCAACGGCATTACATCTCACGTTCCTGGACCCCATCTCCCTTGCAACTGATTTCGTAAAACCAATAATTCCGGCTTTTGAGGCAGCATAATTCGCCTGACCAGCATTTCCGCTAACACCAACAACGGAACTCATATTAATAATTGAGCCTGACCGTTGTTTTAACATGTACTTTTGTACAGCTTTGGTAAAATTAAAAACAGACTTAAGGTTGACATTTATCACAGTATCCCACTGCTCTTCGTTCATGCGCATAAGCAGTGTGTCCCGCGTTATGCCCGCATTGTTAACGAGTATATCGATTGTACCAAATTCATTGGCCACTTCACTGGCAACCTTTTCGGTCTCATCAAACCGGGCAGCGTTTGATGCATATCCCTTTACCTTGACTCCAAGCTTACCAATCTCTTCCTCCAGAGATTTTGCCTGTTCATCATAAGCTAAATCGGTAAATGCAATACCCGCCCCATGAGATGCCAGGGTAACAGCTATCGCCCTTCCAATTCCGCGGCTGGCACCGGTTATAAGGGCATTTTTTCCTTCAAGTATCTTCATTGTTGGTTTATTTGGTTTGTTCAGCAAATTAAAAAAAGATATTTGAAAATATCAAAACCACCAGATTTACAAGAAATTATTTAGCTGATTATTTGGCTATTGCCCTGTTAATTTTTTTTGCTATACCAGGTCCTCCGTAAATAAACCCTGTATAAACCTGCACAAGGCTTGCACCGGCCTGTAGCTTCTCTATAGCATCCTTTTCATTCATAATTCCACCTGCACCGATAACCGGTATTTTACCACCTGATCTGTTTACAATATACCGGATTACTTCAGTAGACCTCTCCTTCAGAGGCTGTCCGCTCAAACCTCCCTGGCCAATGGCTGTTACTTTTTTATGATCTGTTTTAAGGTTAACCCGTTTTACCGTCGTATTGGTTGCAACAAACCCATCGATACCTGTGGTTAAGGCTATATCTACCAGCTCATCAAGTTGTTTGTTGTTGAGGTCCGGAGAAATTTTCAGTAAAACTGGTTTGGAAGTCTTCATCTCTCCGGAAATTTTTTTAAGAGAATTAACAATTTCTATCAGGGTATCGCTATCCTGAAGTTTTTTGATGTCGCCAATATTCGGGCAACTAACATTTAAAACAAAATAATCAACTACTTCATATAATACTTTAAAACACTTTATGTAATCATCAATAGCACTGCTATTTGGCGTTTTAGTATTCTTACCAATATTACCTCCAATTATGATACCGGGTTTATTTTTCCTCAGGTTTTCAGCAATCTGTTCAACACCAGAATTATTAATGCCCATTCTGTTAACAAGTGCTTTATCTTCGGGAAGTCTGAATGACCTTGGCTTTGGATTCCCAGGTTGTGCATCGGGTGTAACTGTTCCGATTTCAACAAAGGAAAACCCCAGCATACCAAGTTCGTTATAGCAATTGGCATTTTTATCAAAGCCGGCAGCTATTCCAACAGGATTCTTAAACCTGATTCCAAAGACTTCACGTTCAAGGCTTTTGTCACAAAATTGAAAAAAATAACCATAAATACTGCGGCTTCCGGGAATTCGGGCAGTGGATTTAAGCAGATTTACAGCAATTGCATGTACTGTTTCCGGGTATAATAAAAAAAGTATAGGTCTGATGAAGCGTCTGTAGAGCATTTTTAAGCAAATGTATATGAAATTTATTTCAGCTTAAAATTACACACTGTAAAATTACACACTGACAAATGAAAAAAATTCATGCAATTTTGTTTTATTAAATAATATGAAAATCTCATTCTGGAGAATAGGATGCAAAAGTATTATCAGAATAAAAAATAACAATCTTCTTTACAAAGCGACCTGTATTTACATCTGTAATCTTACCTGAATCCGATAATTCACCCCTGTAATCTTCAGTGGCATTACCTGAATTCACATCTGTAACCTCGCCGGAGTCACCCTTTATTTCCTCGACTCTGGAATCTCTTCTTCCTGTTTTTATGACGGCTCCTGTATTACCAGCATCTTCATTTTCATCTTTGTAAGTATCTGAGAAGAGATCGCGTTGCAATGATGATGTTTTTTCTGATTGCTCACGTTTATACATATCTCCTCTTCCCATGATCAGCCATTCAGCACTTAACGCAGGATAGCTGCGCAGTACCTTCTGAATGAAATCAAACCCGGGTTTATTACGCCCGGATAATATATGCGATATGCCTGACGGCTGAACTCCAATTATCTCAGCAAACCTGGCTGAAGACAACTGTTCATTGTTCATAAACTTTAACAACCTGTCTCTCATTTGTATAAAGTATATTTAGTTATTTTCCCACCAGTCAGCCGGAAAGATGCCAAAAACCTGTTTGCAGACTTAACTGATATATATTTATTCTGTAAATTCAATTACCTATACAAATGTAAAAACTATTTGAATTACATATGTAATTTTAATAATTTACTTGTGTAATTAC
>SLRB01000168.1 GCA_007131165.1 Bacteroidales bacterium
GGGCTACGGAACCAAGCCCGTGCATCGGGTAAAGGCTTCCGTTGCGGCGGGAGTTCTCCTCAAGGCGCCACATGTTGGCATAAGCGGTTTTTGAAAAGTTATGGTCCATCAGATCATGAATATAGGCACCCTCCCCGTGAACTATCTCTCCAAAAAAGCCCTGCCTGGCCATATTAAGGGTCATCATCTCGAAGAAATCGTAGCATACATTCTCCAGCATTATGCAGTGCATGCGTGTACGTTCCGAAGTCTCAACAAGCTGCCAGCATTCTTCCATGGTCTGCGCTGCAGGTATCTCAGTAGCCGCGTGCTTGCCGTTCTCCATGGCATAGACCGAATTCGGGGTGTGCAGATGCCAGGGCGTGCAGATATAGACCAGGTCAACATTATCACTCTCGCAAAGATTCTTCCATGCATCCTCGGTTCCGGAATAAACAGCAGGATCATGGCCGTGCTCCCTGACAAACTCACGGCCCCGGTTAGCCCTTGCGGGATCAAGATCAGAAAGTGCGGTTATCTGCAAACCCTCTATCCTGACATGGCGCCTTAGTGCGCCGAACCCCCGGCTTCCCACACCAATCAGCCCCACGCGAACGGTCTCAAGCGGCGGAGCTGCATATCCCGACATATTGAACACCTGGTCGTGGGTCATCCTGAAAGGAGGGGTATCGTTTGCAGGTCTGGCACATCCGGCAAATCCGGCCCCGGCAATACCTGCTCCTGCAAGCCCGGTAAGCTTAATAAAATCTCTGCGAGTGGTTTTCATAGCTCTGAGTGTTATAATATTTAGTTTATTAAATTATTCCTACAACCAATATATTCCAGGATAAAAAGTTACTACCATGCTTCAAAGGACAATGATAATAAATTTTTTTAATAACAATATGATAATCCTAACCCATTTTTGAAAAAGGGCCGGAAGCATAGATACCCGGCCCTGTAAGCAAAAATACCTCCTCTGCGATATTCCCCAGCCATTATGATTTCCTTATAACAGCTGCAAACAGGCATCCACATCTGTACCGCCCTAAACACGCGGCAGTTCCCATGGAGCCCTGTATGTGGGCACTAAATGGGTGTTGGCGTCGTCATCGTTAATGAACCTCATTGCATTATGATCCCAGTAAAGCCTTCTGCCCGTCTTATAGGCTATGTTGCCGAGTATGGCAACCTGCGCAACATTGGCGCCGATATCCATATTTGCAGCCGGTACACTGCTCCTGTCCTTGATGCAGGCAATGAAATCCTCCATGTGCAGGTCAAGTCCCCGCCCCGTAGACGGCTGAAGCTCCACCCTTTCCATCTGTGGCTGATTATTCCTGTGCTCGGGAAGCACCTCCCAGCCGCCGCGGTCTACCACCAGTGTACCGTTATTGCCTACAAATCCCACGCCATGTGTCCGGCCAAAATAGCCGCCGTCAATGCCTATGCCGTGATCCCACAACATGGTGTATCCGTCAAACTCATAAAGGGCCTGCTGCGTGTCGGGAGTTTCGCAAGCATCATCGGGATAGGCGAACTTGCCTCCCATTGACATAACGCTTTTCGGTGCCCTTGCGCTCATACCGAACAGTGCATAATCAATAATATGCACCCCCCAGTCCGTCATCATGCCCCCGGCATAATCCCAGAACCATCTGAAAGTGAAATGGAAGCGGTTGGGGTTGAAGGGCCTTTTGGGTGCCGGCCCCAGCCAGAAATCATAATCAACTCCTTCGGGTACCGGTCCGTCAGGCTTTACCGGTACAGAGGTCATCCACCCCTGGTAAGACCACGTGCGCACGGTGCGAATCTTTCCAAGCTCTCCTGAGTGGACAAATGCTATGGCATCCTGCCAGTGCGGATCACTTCTCTGCCACTGGCCAACCTGCACTACCGGATTATACCTTTCGGTGGCCCTTACCATTATATTGACCTCTTCGATAGTGTTTGCAACCGGTTTTTCAATATAAATATGCTTACCTTCCTGTGCGGCATATACAAATGGGATACAATGCCAGTGATCGGGAGTGGCAATAATGACCACGTCAATATCCCTGTCCTCCAGCATTCTCCTGAAATCGGTGTATGCCCTTGGCCTTTTCCCCTGCAGCTTTTCGGTATCGGCCACCCTCCTGTCAAGCTCATTACGGTCAACATCGCAAAGGGCAACACACTCGGTATTGGGTTGCCTGAGGAATGACTGAAGGTTTGAATACCCCATACCCTTCACACCCATCACACCGCAGGTGATCTTCTCATTGGCACCGCTAACCGGTGCCGAAATAGTCAGTGGAGAGGCCATAATGCCAATGCCGGCAGCAGCAAGCCCCGACCTTTTAATAAATTTTCGTCTGTCCATAATAGTATAATAAGATTAAAATGTGCCTTGCAACGATGTTTTCGGTGAGGCCGGCAGGTGACAGCCCACAGAAGGCGGTACGCTAAACTGAATTATATTCCGGAAATAATTGCCGGACTGAACAAAATCATTCGCTTTTCATTGCATCATCAAATGCCTGGGTGGAAGGCCTGAAATCAACTGCCTTGACAAATTCACATGACTCCTCGGCACCATGTTCCCTGTCCATTCCGCTGTCTTCCCATTCAACAGAGAGGGGGCCGTCATAACCAATATCATTCAGTGCGCGGATGACACTTTCGAAATCGATCCTGCCACGGCCTATACTGCGGAAGTTCCACAGGCGCCGGTTATCGCCAAATTCCGTGTGCCCGCCGAAAACACCGATATCGCCGGGCACATCGTTCCAATGAACATCCTTCATATGAACATGGAATATCTTATCGGCAAACTCATAAATAAACTTGACATAATCGACCCCCTGGTAACCCAGGTGGCTTGGATCATAATTGAACCCGAATGCAGGATGATTATCCACTGCTTCAAGCGCCCTCCGTGATGTTTCAATATCAAAGGCTATCTCTGTAGGGTGTACCTCAAGGCAGTATTTTATGCCAAGGCGCTTGTATTCATCAAAAATGGGGCCCCACCGGTCGGCAAAATCCTTGTATCCGGCATCGATCATCTCTTTTGGCACAGCCGGGAACGAATAGAGGAGATGCCATATCGAGCTGCCTGTAAAACCCACAACATTCTCAATACCGAGTCTTTTAGCGGCCTCTGCCGTTTTCACCATCTCCTTTGCTGCCCTTTGCCTGATACCTTCGGGATCGCCGTCACCCCAGATATAGGAAGGCAGGACCGCCTTGTGTCTCTGGTCGGGTATGTCGCAAACCGCCTGGCTTGCAAGGTGTGTCGAAATAGTGTACAGCTGCAGGTCATACTTTTTCAAAAGCTCCAGACGGCTGTCGCAATAGGCCTGGTCAGCCTTGTCGATCTCCATGTGATCGCCCCAGCATCCCAGTTCAATACCATCATATCCGAACTCTTTTGTTTTCTGACACATTGTCTCTATGGGCAGGTCCGCCCATTGTCCGCTGAATAAAGTTACTGGTCTGGCCATAATAATTGGATTTTTCTGGTTAATTTTTGGTGTTGCTTTCAAATTTAGAATATATTATCCACATACCATAGCATTTATGGCAATATATAAGCTTCAGGCGGGATTAATTATTATCATGTGACCTAAGTTTTATAAATTTGTTGTTATGCTTTTTTAGTAATCCCGGCAGTTATGCCGTCCGAAGTAACCGGAGTGTCAATTAAAAAACCCCTTCGGGTATCATATGAAGCAAAACGAAAACAGCAGCAGCAACAGCAAAAGCAGCAGCATTATCAATGCCAGCAAGAAAGAGGCTTCACCCTTTGCACTTGTTACCGGAGCGAGCAGGGGACTTGGAAGGGCTTTTGCCGAAGAACTGGCAGGACGCAAAATAAACCTGCTGCTGGTGGCGCTGCCTGATGACGGACTGCCGGAACTATGTGACAGGCTAAGAACGGAAGCCGGGATAGAATGCGATTACTTTGAGACTGACCTGACACAGCGCAAAAGTGTAAACAAGCTGGCCGAATGGGCCCTCAGCAGATACCGGATAAACATGCTGATTAATAATGCCGGCATGGGTGGGTCAATGGAATTCGAACATGCCGGTGCTGATTACCTGGACAAAATGATATCCCTTAATATTAGGGCCTTGACTCTTATTACCCACCTACTGCTACCCGAGCTCAAAACCCACAGACAAGCATACATAATGAATGTTGCCAGCATGGCCTCCTTCAGTCCGATCGGCTATAAAACGATCTATCCTGCATCAAAGGTATTTGTTCTCTATTTTACACGCGGACTCTACCAGGAGCTGAAGGAAACAGGAGTGTTCGCCAGCGTAGTGCATCCCGGCCCGATGAAAACCAACCTGGCTGTTACCCGCAGGATCATGAAGCAGGGTGTTTTTGGTAAAATTGGCCTCCTTACACCGGAGTATGTCGCTAAAAAATCTATAGATAAGA
>SLRB01000075.1 GCA_007131165.1 Bacteroidales bacterium
GCTGAGGGTCGCGGGTCCGAGTCCCGTCTCCCGCTCTTTCATTGCCGATGTAGCTCAGAGGTAGAGCGCTTCCTTGGTAAGGAAGAGGTCATGGGTTCAATTCCCATCATTGGCTCGAATAATCAGTTTAACAGAGTTTGAAACCATTAATTTTATATCATTTTTATTTAATAATTCTGGAGTTATGGCAAAAGCAAAATTTGAAAGAACGAAACCTCACGTCAATATCGGAACCATAGGTCACGTTGACCATGGAAAAACCACCTTGACTGCAGCGATTACACTCTTGCTTTCAAAAAAGGGACTTTCAGAGATCAAAACCTTTGATCAGATCGACAATGCACCCGAAGAGAAGGAAAGAGGTATTACCATTAATACTGCACACGTTGAATATCAGACCGAAGCACGTCACTATGCACACGTTGACTGCCCCGGTCACGCCGACTATGTGAAGAATATGGTTACTGGTGCCGCGCAGATGGATGGTGCTATTCTTGTTGTAGCAGGTACTGACGGACCCATGCCCCAGACACGTGAGCATATACTACTTGCACGCCAGGTGAACGTTCCCCGCCTTGTTGTATTTATTAACAAGGTTGACATGGTTGATGATCCCGAGCTGCTGGAACTTGTTGAGATGGAAGTCCGCGAACTGCTGAGCTTCTACGAATTTGACGGCGATAATGCACCGGTTGTTCACGGATCGGCACTTGGTGCACTTAACGGCGAAGAGAAGTGGGAGGATAAGGTAATGGAACTGATGAATGCGGTTGATGAGTTTATACCTATACCTCCGAGGGATGTAGAAAAACCATTTCTTATGCCCGTCGAAGACGTATTCTCGATCACAGGCCGCGGTACCGTTGCCACCGGAAGGATAGAGACTGGTGTTGTGAACTCGGGCGACGAGATGCAGCTTGTTGGTCTTGGCGCTGAGAGGAAGACTGTTGTTACCGGTGTTGAGATGTTCCGCAAGATACTTGACCGTGGTGAGGCAGGAGATAACGTAGGTTTGCTGCTCAGGGGAGTGGACAAGAAAGAGATCAAAAGGGGAATGGTTATTGCCAAGCCCGGCTCTATTACTCCTCATACAAAATTCAAGGCAGAGGTTTATGTTCTTAAAAAAGATGAAGGAGGGCGCCATACGCCGTTCCATAACAACTATCGCCCGCAGTTCTTTTTGAGGACGCTCGACATAACCGGAGAGATAAAGCTTCCTGAAGGAACCGAGATGGTGATGCCCGGTGATAACGTAACAATTACAGTTGAGCTTATCTACCCTGTGGCGATCAACCAGAATCTCAGGTTTGCGATACGCGAAGGCGGACGTACCGTAGGGGCGGGTCAGGTCATTGAAGTTCTGGATTAAGTACCAAGATAAAGCAGGCAAATACCCGTTAAGGGTATTGCCTGATTGCACTCCAGACACGGGTGTAGCTCAATTGGTAGAGTAGCGGTCTCCAAAACCGTTGGCTGGGAGTTCGAGTCTCTCCACCCGTGCTAATTATTTTCAAGATGAGGATTAAATCATATTTTCAGGAAGCTTTTAACGAACTTGTACATAAGGTATCATGGCCAACATGGGCGGAGCTGCAAAACTCTGCCGTGGTTGTTATGATCGCCTCCTTTATCATAGCGATGATAATTTTCGGAATGGATATGGTTTTTGAAAATTTCATGGAGGTAGTATACAGCATATTCTATTAATGCAGGAGTTTCAATGAGTGAGAACATCAAAAAGTGGTACGTACTCAGAGCTATCGGGGGAAAGGAGAAAAAAGTCAAGGAATACCTGGAAAGTGAAATAAAAAGGCTCAATCTTCAGGATTATATTTCACAGGTACTGATCCCGACAGAAAAGATCTATAAGATACGTAGCGGGAAGAAGATCAGCAAGGAAAGGAACTTTTTTCCGGGCTATGTACTTGTCGAAGCGGTTCTTGCCGGTGAGATCCCCCATATATTGCAGAATATTCCAAATGTAATCGGGTTTCTTGGCAGCAGCAAGGGTGATGAACCCGTGCCCCTAAGACAGTCTGAGGTAAACCGGATACTTGGAAAAGTTGACGAACTTGCTGCCAGCGAAGAGGAGATCAATGTCCCCTTCTTTGTCGGCGAAACCGTCAAAGTGATCGACGGGCCATTCAATAGTTTTTCGGGAATTATTGAAGAGGTTAACGATGAGAAGAAGAAGCTCAAGGTGATGGTCAAGATATTTGGTCGTAAAACTCCCCTGGAGCTCAGTTTTATGCAGGTTGAAAAAGAGTAGCTGCCCGGTGCAGCAATTGATCAGGAACTGTTACGCATCCTTTCATATATATTTTTAATTTTTCATGAAATATGGAACAGCCGCATCAAAATCACGAAAGTTGTTTTCAGTGCTTTGCAGGCGGTTGATCCATGTATCGGCTGACGGCTGTTGATCAGCTTCCAGGATATAGCCGTCACATTAAAAGCAAATAAAAGCAAAATTATGGCAAAAGAAGTTGCTGGATTAATCAAATTGCAAATAAGGGGTGGTGCCGCCAATCCGTCTCCTCCGGTGGGCCCGGCGCTTGGCGCCAAGGGTGTGAATATTATGGAGTTTTGCAAGCAATTCAATGCCAGGACCCAGTCGAGTGCAGGGAAACTGCTGCCCGTTATCATTACGGTTTATTCCGACAAATCATTTGATTTTGTCGTTAAAACACCTCCGGTGGCAGTTCAGCTTATGGAATCCTCCAAAGTACAGAAAGGTTCTTCGGAACCTAACAGTATGAAGGTTGCTTCGGTAACATGGGACCAGGTAAGGAAGATTGCAGAGGAGAAAATGCCCGATCTCAACGCATTTACCGTTGATTCGGCCATGAAGATGGTGGCCGGTACAGCCAGAAGTATGGGGATAACCGTCAAAGGGACTCCCCCGTTTGCTAATTGATAAATATATCTATTGATAATGACTAAACTAACAAAAAACAGAAAAGCAGCTCTGGAGAAACTGGAACCCGGTAAACTCTATAAATTGAGTGAGGCAGCCGAGATGGTTAAGGAGATAACTTCCACCCGTTTTGATGCGTCGGTCGATATCGATATACGTCTTGGTGTTGATCCCAGGAAAGCCAACCAGATGGTAAGGGGTGTTGTTACTCTTCCCAACGGAACAGGCAAGGAGATACGGGTACTGGTTTTGTGTACACCTGACAAGGAGGAAGAGGCAAAAGCTGCCGGCGCCGACCATGTCGGACTTGACGATTATGTTGAGAAGATCAAGGGAGGCTGGACAGATGTTGACGTTATCATCACCATGCCTTCTGTAATGGCCAAAGTCGGGCAGCTCGGCCGGATTCTCGGACCAAGGGGCCTTATGCCCAATCCGAAAAGCGGTACAGTTACAATGGATATCGGGAAGGCCGTTAACGAGGTAAAGGCTGGTAAGATCGATTTCAAGGTTGACAAGTTTGGTATCGTGCACACTTCAGTTGGAAAGGTTTCTTTTGAAACCACAAAACTTGTGGAGAATGCCAGGGAGTTCATCCAGACCATTTTGAAGCTCAAACCTGCTGCAGCTAAAGGTACCTATATCAGGAGTATATACCTTTCGAGCACTATGAGCCCCGGTCTGAAAATTGATCCCAAATCGGTTGATTAACAGCCCGGAAATTTGCAGGGGCTTTCTTCAGGATAAGCGTCTGTCCGGAACTGCAGAAACAAATTGATAGATATGCATGGATCTCCCGAAAAACATCCGGAGAAGATAATGAGGCAGATAGAATCGTTTTGCCGGGATGTTGCATGTCTTTTACAAATCGTTTAATGTAATAAACAATAATGAAGCGAGAAGAGAAGAACGTGATTATTCAGGAGCTTACAGAGAAGCTGAACAGGTATGATCACTTTTATCTTACCGACATCTCCGATCTGGATGCGGCTGATACAAGCCTGCTGAGAAGGAAATGTTTCGATAAAAGCATTAACCTGATAGTGGTTAAGAACACCCTTCTCAGGAAAGCACTTGAACAATCGGATAAAAACCTGGAGGATCTGTACGATGTACTCAAAGAGTCAACATCGGTCATGTTCTCGGAAACAGGTAGTGTTCCAGCCAAGCTTATAAAAGAATTCCGCAAAACACATGAGCGGCCTTTACTTAAGGCAGCTTTTGTTGAAGAATCATTTTATTTTGGCGACGACCAGGTGGAAGTCCTGTCAAAGCTCAAATCACGTGATGAGCTGATAGGTGATATTATACTGATCCTCCAGTCGCCTGCCAAAAATGTTGTGTCGTCCCTGCAGTCAGGTGGCGGCAAGCTGGCGGGAATTATTAAAACTTTATCGGAAAAAGAGTAAAAAATCAGAACAATCAAAATTAAATTCAACAAAAAATGGCAGATTTAAAAGCGTTTGCAGAGCAATTGGTTAATTTGACTGTAAA
>SLRB01000247.1 GCA_007131165.1 Bacteroidales bacterium
ACAATCACAAGGCCTGCTCGTGATCCTGGCTCTGCTATTTCCGGCTAATCATTCATTATTCAGTGATTCCGCCAGGATTACTCGCTCCCGCAAAGGGCCACAATCACAAGGCCTGCTCGTGATCCTGGCTCTGCTATTTCCGGCTAATCATTCATTATTCAGTGATTCCGCCAGAATTACTCGCTCGCTCGTAAGGCCACAATCACAAGGCCTGCTCGTGATCCTGGCTCTGCTATTTCCGGCTAATCATTCATTATTCAGTGATTCCGCCAGGATTACTCGCTCCCGCAAAGGGCCACAATCACAAGGCCGCTCGTGATCCTGGCTCTGCTATTTCCGGCTAATCATTCATTATTCAGTGATTCCGCCAGGATTCGAACCTGGGACCCACAGCTTAGAAGGCTGTTGCTCTATCCAGCTGAGCTACGGAACCATTAATTTGGCGCAAATTTATAAAAAAAAATACAATTGCATTTAGTTATCTTTACAAGTCGAACAAATACTTATAATGACACAAATAAACGAGAATTACTCACTTAAAAAATACAATACTTTCGGAGTAGATGTAAAGGCCCGGTATTTTGCTACTCCGCAATCAATTCAAGAGATCATCGATATACTTGAAAATAAAAGAGAATGCTTCCCGTTTATGATTATCGGTGAAGGAAGCAACATCCTGTTTACAAGAGACTTTAACGGACTGGTCCTGAAACCTGCAATCAGAGGAATAAAAATCATCAGTAGCGACCGCGAACATTGCTATGCAGAGGTTGGCGCAGGCGAAAACTGGGATGAGTTTGTTCATTGGGCTGTTGAAAGCAACCTGGCAGGAGTCGAAAATCTTTCACTCATCCCGGGCTCGGCAGGATCTAGCCCTATTCAAAATATCGGAGCATACGGAGCTGAAGTCAGTGATATTATTGAGAAGGTAAACTATCTGGATCTGGAAACACTGGAAATTAAATCATTGCCGGCCGGAGAATGCCACTTTGGCTACCGGACCAGCATATTTAAATACCAGCTGAAAAACAGGATTGTAATAACCTCGGTAATTTTTCGCCTTAACACTGCCCATATTTACAATACTACATACGGGAACCTGCAGGAGGAGGTTGAAAAAATGGGTGACCTCAGCCTTGCCACGGTGCGGCAGGCAGTTATCAACATACGCAATTCAAAGCTGCCCGATCCTAAAATAATCGGGAATGCCGGAAGTTTCTTTAAAAATCCGGTTCTTGGGAAAGAGGTCGCATGTAAAATCAGGCAAAATTATTCATCAATGCCTTTCTATAACCTACCGGGCGACCTGGTAAAAATACCTGCAGGATGGCTTATTGAACAATGTGGCTGGAAAGGAAAAAAGACCGGTAATGCAGGTGTACATGACAAACAGGCACTTGTACTTGTCAATCACGGTAATGCAACAGGCATGGAAATTAAGGAACTTGCCGGTAAGATAATGGAATCTGTTTATGAAAAATTTTCAATCAGGCTTGAGCCGGAGGTGAACATTATTTAGCTATAATATTGACCGATTGCTACTTACAACCAGTCAATCATTCGCTGAACTTAAAATCACTTCTTCCGCGTCGCTGAGAATCTCAAGAGCACTATCCCTGTTTGCAGCTTCAGCATATGTTCTAAGAACGGGTTCCGTGCCTGATGTTCTGATCATTAGCCACTCCTCATCGCCAAAAAAGAATTTATATCCATCCAAATCATCAACCCGTATGACATTCCTGTTGCCAAAACGTGTGAAATTTCCGCTCCGGCATTTCTCAATTATTGTCGATTTGAGTTTCTTGTCAATTTGCAGGTCAGACCGTTCAAAGGCGAAGGTCCCTGTTATCGAATAAACCTCATCAAGAAGTTCTCTCAACGATCTGCCTGTCTCCACCATAAACTGCCATATCAATAACCCCATCCAAATTCCATCTCTCTCGGGGATATGTGAAATTACACCAATTCCCCCCGATTCCTCACCGCCTAAGAGCACCTTTTCTTTCAGCATGACACCACAGATCTCCTTGAATCCAATCCTAACGCGCTGCACCTCTAATCCATAATACCCGCAAAGCTTCTCAATCTTTGCAGTAGATGAAAAGCCGGTAACAACCTTCCCTGTATATCCTTTGTATTTATGGAGATATTGTATCAGCAGCAACATGATATTATGTGAGTCAATATAATTGCCAAAACGGTCATACATTGCAATTCTGTCGGCATCACCATCGACGGCAAGTCCGCAGTCAATATCTCCACTCCTGCGGATATAGGAGGAAAACTCTTTTAGATTCCTGTCCAGTGGCTCCGGAGAGATACCTCCGAAAGAATAATCCATTTTGCAATTTACAAGATGCACACCAGGTAGGAGCCCGCTCATCACTCTCTGCCCGGCACCGTACATTGCATCAAATGCAAATACAAATCCAGAGGATTGCATTTCGTTAAGATCAAAATTGCTTTTCACATGTTCGACATATTCATCCTCAAGATTAACCCTGGTAATCAGGCCTTTTGCAAGATACTCATCAAAATGGAGTGATTCAAGATGAATCTCATTCACCTCGGGTATCATCGACTCAATAGTGCGGGTGTCTGACTCGGGCAACGGTCCCCCAAATGAGCCCTTAACTTTGAAACCGTTGAAATGATATTGATTGTGGCTGGCAGTAATAACAATTCCCATGGATGCGCCTCTGCCAACAACACCCAATGATACCATTGGAGTGGTCACAAAATTATCTGCCAGGAAAACTTTTACACCGTTATGGGCAAAAATTTTTGCGGTGGTCTCAGCAAACATTTTTCCTCCAAACCTGGTATCGTATCCAATTACAACAGAAGCTTCCTTTTCCTTTTCCTTATTTACCAGCCAGCGCGCTGATGCACGTGATATCCTTGCAACATTTCCAACCGTAAAACCGTCGGCTATAACTGCTCTCCAGCCATCAGTACCAAATCTGATATTATCCATAAAACCTGCTGTTCAATTCCTCTGTTTTAGTCCAATAAATAATTAAAGATAATAAAATCAGCGGAAAACCCTTCTCTGATTTAATGCATTTTGATATAACCTGGCATTACGGTTATGCTCAGCAAGAGTCCTTGCAAATCTGTGGTATCCGGAAAAATCTTCCCTGGCACAAAAATACAGATAATCATGACTTTGTGCATCCAGGACAGCATCTATAGCCTGAACCGGCGGTACCGTTATTGGTCCGGGAGGAAGTCCGCTGTATCTGTAAGTATTATAGGGCGAATCTGCCTCAAGATGAACCCTTAGTATCCGATTCACAGTAAAATCACCTATTGCATACTTAACAGTAGGGTCAGCCTGAAGTCTCATTCCCCGTTCAAGACGATTGATGTACACACCTGCAATTACAGGCATCTCGTCAAACTTCGTTGTCTCCTCGCTAACTATTGATGCCAGTGTGCTTACCTCCCCTCTTTCAAGGCCAATTACTTCCCTTTTTCTATCCCGCTCTCCTTCCCAGAAGCGTTCATATTCACGCTTCATACGCTGGAAAAACTGCCTGGCCGAGGTATTCCAATAGACCTGGTATGTATTAGGTATGAAAAGTCCGGGCACCGTTGTCCTGTCGAATCCGATGGTTTGCAGAAAGTCTTCATCAAAGGCAAGACGGACAATGCTGGCAGAGTCTGCCTCAATCTGGCGTGCAACAGCACCGGCAACCTCCTCAATGCTGCGGTGACTTATAAATACGAGATTTACTGGCACCTGGCTGCCGGACCTGAGCATATTGACAAGATCGTTATTGTTCATACCTGATGTCAACTGGTAACGTCCGGGATGCACATTATTGTGATAGTTTTTCCTCGATGCGACCCATTCAAAAGTTGCCCGGTTCTTTATCAGACCTTTCTCATCAAGCAACCCGGCAACAATTTCCATATCCGATCCGGTGGGAATATAAAAATCAGATGTCAGGTCATCCCCGGTAACGACGTTGGGCCGGAAAGCATGGTGCCATACAAAGATTGCAGCACCTGCAATGGCAAAAACCAAAACCAGAACTATGTAAAGCAGAAACCTGAATATAACAGGGCTATTTTTTTTATCTTTCCTGAATACCATGATAAAATAAATCGCAAAAGTAATATAAAAAACCGTTTTCAGGGTGTTTTGTTCAGTCACTTAATAACTGATGCTTTGCAACAACAGGCAGGACTGACCTGTAAAATTCTAAATAATAACGAACAAGGAAAGAAAATAGTTTCTAAAAGAAAATTATACCATAATAATGGGCAAGCACGGTAAGAGTATAAGACAAGAAAAGAGCGAATACCGGAGCTACTATCCACACTATCCAGAATTTTCTCACAGTCCTTTGCACGATCATCTTTTTCCATCCCAGTTTGGATATTCCAACTGCAATAATAGCAAAGGTGTTCAGCTGAACCAGTGATGTAGGGATGCCCCTGGTAATAGAAGCAACAAGCAGAAGTGTTGCGGTAACTATAGATATTAATGAAGCACCAACGAGTCCGAATTCAACTATTCCCTTACCTGTGGAATGAAGAAGCCGGTAACCGAACAAAGAGCTCCCTATAGCAAAACATGGTGCGATAATAAGAGTGGTGATAATAATAATAACTGTAAAATTCTCGTCACTGCCAGCATCAATACCAAGTTCATTCAGCACCATCGACGCGATGGGGCCGGAAGCATTAGCAACGTTATTTGCTCCGATTGCAAAGGCAACATAGCAGGAAGAGACAAACACAAGTACCCTGAGAAAGAAATGGTTTGACAACTTTTCATAGTCAATCTTTTCAGAATCCCTGATCCGTTTATAGAGCAGCTTTCCAATGGCAAGTGTTATAAGAAATGAGAATACCGGCAAAATGAACCATGTAGGTATTATCTCTAACATTAATTTTGGCGAATTCAGCTGCTGATAATAAATTGCCGGTCCGCAAACAGCAAATACCGTAGCCTGGCTGGTGGACTGGGGCACTGCGAGGTAATTGGAAATAAGCAGCGACAATCCCACTGAAAAAAGAACTATGGTAAGGATATCAGGTGTCAGCAATTCCTGGGGCACAAGTTCCTTACCCATTGTGACACCCACTTGCTTACCTGCAACAATAGCACCCAGAAGTACAAACAACCCGAAAACCCCGGGAATAGCAAGTCTTTTAATGATATTCGCCCCATATGCTGCAGCGAATGACGGGGCGGTTCCGCTTGCTCCCATGTTTATCGCAAGAAACATGGCGGCTATTAGTGGCAAAAGTAGTTCGCTGTACAAATCTCTGCTACATGTTAATTAAACAAATCTTTGCGATTATCTAAATACGGTAAATATATAAAATTATTGTTTTAATAAAACTGCCCGTGATGTGCCGCAACTGAAATATCAAAAAAGATAACATATTTCAAATGAATTTCGTATATTAGAACGGTTTAACCCTTATTCAATATGATCTGAAACCTCTACAAAATGTCCGACATCCTCTTTAACTATCTGAACCGGAGGCTTCAAGAAGCCGAAGGCAAAAAATCTACATCCCCTCGTGAACCCGGACCGGTCATTACTATATCCCGTCAAAGCGGTTGCTCAGCCAGAAGACTGACAGAAAAACTCGTGAAAGAACTTAATAGACGCACAGCAGAGAAAAACTCCGGAAAAGATTGGGACTATATCAACAAGGAACTTCTTGAAAAAGCTGCAAGAGAACTGGATGTAAAACCATCGGAAATTGCCTATGTATTCAAATACCAGGAAAGAAATGCCCTGGGCGATATATTTGCATCATACGCCAACAAATATTATAAAAGCGACCGTAAGATCAGGAAGACAATTGCTGATGTTATACGTTCAATTGCTTCGGAGGGCAACATTATTATCGTGGGCCGGGCCGGTGTTGTTTTGACAAAGGATATCATGAAGTCATTGCACATAAGCCTTGAAGCCCCGCTTGAATGGCGAAGCCTTATGATAAGCGAACGATACGATCTCTCTTTTGCCGAAGCAAGAAAATCAGTAATTGAAATGGACAAGAAGAGGCAACGGTTCAGAGAGTCCTTTGAAGGCAGGAATACTGATTATACCTGGTTTGATGCAACATTTAACAGGATGTCACTAACCGAGAATGAGATAATTGAGGCTATTATAAAAATGATGGAAACAAAAAAACTTATCTAAAACATCCTCCATCGCCCTTTTTTATTAAAACTCATCACCCCCTGATGTAATAATATGTATAACGCACCTTCCCGGATAAATGGCGAACCCTTTTTGAAGGAACTTTCCAGGCGCATTATCATATGTTTTTCTTGTAAATAATTGAAAATATTTGCTGATTCACGCCACAAAACTAATATATTAGTTATATTTGTGTATAAAACCACAGGTTATGATCAGATCAATTTTAACTACTGTTATTTTTGCAGGTTCACTTTGCCACGCAGGGTATTCAATCGAATCAACAACTGATGATATTGCCAGCCTGAAATTACTGGTGGCTAATGAGTCATATGATGAGGCACTTTATCTTTTCGAAATGTTAAAATCCGGTGAACCAGGCAATCCGGAACTATGGTACCTCGGTGGTATCGCCCATAACAGAATGATGCGGCAGGACAGTGCCCTGGTTTATTTCAATCGTGCCCGTTTGCTTGACAGCACCGATCAGAGAATTGCAGGAGCTCTTGCATCAGTTTACGTATCATTACGGCAATCGGCTAATGCAAGGGATATATACCTGGATATGATTAGAAGAGATTCAACTGTCCTGATGCCACATATTCAGCTTGCTTCACTTCACATGAGGGACAATGAACCTCGTGCAGCCCTTGATATATACCTTTTCCTGCATTCAAGAGAACCTGGCAACCATGGTTTTATAAAAAGTATAGGTGACTGCTACAGGCGCACGGGAGATCATCCGGCTGCGGTAAAATACTACCGTAAGGCTCATGATATGAACAACAACGATCTTTCTGTCAACCTTGCACTAACAAATTTGTATGCAAGGATGAAAGATTATGAAAGGGGCCTTGATATAGCAGAAAAGGGCATTGAAATAGATGCAAGACATGCCGAACTATTATTCTGGAGCGGTTTCTTTAACTACGCCCTTGGAAGGCATTCACAGGCTGTAAGAAGGCTAAAAGATGCTGAAAATAACGGGAATGAATCTGTGCTTGTACATCAATACCTCGGGATATGCTACTATTTTCTTGGAAATTATGAAAACGCGCGTGAGTATCTTGAGATGGCTGTCAGCATTAACGTAAATGATCACAGGCTTTTCACTTATCTTGGCAAAATATACAGATATCTGAATGACTACGAGATCAGTGAAATCTATTTTAACAACGCACTCGAAGTTCTAAAGCCGGATGCCGGTGCTATAATAGACACTTATCTGAACCTCGTCGATACATACAGGATGTCTGCAGATTATAACAAAATGGCTGAAGCATATAAATCTGCACTTGAATATGACAGAAACAACCCTTACCTGCATTATGGCCTTGCTTATACATATGATAATCATCTGTCTTTGAAAGAAAATGCAGCAGAATCCTACCGTTTTTTTATTCAACATGCATCAAAAATAGCTGATCCGGGAGCTGAAATGATGACTCTTATGGATTATGCAAGGGCCAGGTTAAGAAGCATGACAGAGGACAGGTTTTTCGAATAACTACTATTTACCGGAAAACCTTTTTAATGTTAATTTGTTATATGTGTAATAATTACACAATATAATGACATAATACCTCTGTATTTTCAGGATTTTAAAACAATGATGCTAAAGCTGATCAGTATCTTCTCACTTTTTATTTCCGTAATATTTTATTCCTTTGCACAGGTAACCGGCAAAGTCATTGACTCCGAAACCGGCGACCCAATTCCGGGAGCATCGGTTTTGTTTATTGCTTCAAACAATGGTACTTCTACCGGTCCCGATGGTGTATTTAACACCGTTATGAGTGGTACGGCAGAAATAAGTGCGATAGGATACCGTACCAGGACTGCAAAGATAGAGCCAGGCGATGATACTCTCTACTTCAGGCTGGACCCGGACACATACTATCTTGATGAGGTAATTATTGAGGCTTTTAACCGGTCCCGCAGACTGGTAGATATACCCGGTTCACTTACCATGATCCAGCAATCGAGAATTGAAAGGGAAAATCCGGTTACGATTGTACCAGTCCTAAATCATGCACCTGGAGTGTTTGCGCATTCAGGAGCTCTGAACACCAGCCGCATCACAGTACGAGGAATTGGTGCCCGTGTACCGTATGCAACAGGAAAAGTCAGGGCATATCTCAACAATATTCCACTCACCAACGGATCAGGAATTAGTATCATAGAAGATATAGACCCTGCACTCATAGAACGCGCTGAAATAATCAAAGGTCCGGCAACAAGCGTCTATGGCGCCGGACTGGGTGGCACGGTGGTTCTCAAAGCCAGGGACCCTTCACTCATTCCCGGCGGAATTCAAAACAGCTTTCATGCAGGGTCCTGGGATCTTTACAGGAATACCATTGGTGTAAATACTGGTTCTGAAAGATCCGGTGTAATGTTACAACACAACCATACACAGAGCTCAGGTTACAGGCAGAACAACCATTACAGGCGCAATGGGTTGAGTCTTGTATCGAGGGCCAGACCTACTGATAATACAGATATAACATTACTGGTTCTTTATACCGGGTTAAAAGCGCATATCCCGAGCTCAATAGACAGCACAACATTTGTGAACGAACCATGGTCGGCTGCACAAAACTGGCTTCTCACAAGGGGGTACGAGGATTATGACAAGCTTACTGCCGGTGTTTCAGCAGGTATTATGATTGCAGGCTCTCTAAGGGCTGATGTGGCACTGTTTTCGATTTTTCACGATGAAAAAGAGTTGCGCCCCTTCGATGTGCAGTACGAGGACAGGCTCGCAGCAGGAAGCAGGTTCAAACTCACACACACGCGAACACTTCCGTCAGGTTCATGGCAGCTCCTGGGAGGAGGCGAATTGTTCGGCGAAAACTACGGATACAGGTCCAATGAGAACATCGGGGGAGTAGGTGAAGAAGGCGGACTGATAAGCGATAATAATGAGATTATAAGCTACTATAACATATTTGCACAGGCTGACTTTGATTTCTACAGGCTCAGATTGTCAGCCGGAGCCAATTTTAATTCGGGCCGCACCAGATACAGCGACCTGATGCCTGGGGGAGGCCTAAATCCTTCCGGGACTTATAGTTATGGAAATATTTTGTCACCCCGGATCAGTGCAAACTACCGCTATTTCAGGAGTAACTCGGTTTTTTTCACAATAAGCCACGGCTTCTCTCCTCCCTCACTTGCTGAAACACTTACACCTGAAGGATTTATTAACCCCGGGATAAAACCTGAAAAAAGCTGGAACATTGAAGGAGGGATAAGGGGAAATCTTTTTAACCACAGTCTGTTCTACGACATAAATCTCTACAGCATGAGGGTTTCCGACCTTCTGGTAGCCGAAAGGGTAGCAGAAGACTCCTGGGTGGGAAGAAATGCCGGTCAATCATTGCACAGGGGACTTGAGCTGGAACTGCAAATGGAAGTTTTTAAACGGGATGATGAAAATCCGGGAAGCTGGTGGCAGCCGGCTGAACTTACAATAAGCCCAAATTTTACTCTTAACGATTTCAGGTTTACCGATTTTATAGATGACGGCATTGATCAGTCAGGAAATTACCTGCCGGGGATACCCAAAGGAATATTCAACACTGGAATTTACGGAGCTTTGAGAGGGGGAGTATATGTCATTATAAACCTGCGGGCAGTGGGAAGTATGCCCATGAATGATGAAAACAGCCTGTGGTCAGACAGCTATTTTCTTACAGGAGCCACCGCAGGTATCAGGCATCAGTTTGGTGGCAACATAAGGGCAGACGGGTGGGTTTCTGCCGGTAATATTTTTAACCGTAGTTATGCCTCCATGATTCTTGTCAATGCCCCGGAATTCCATAACCGGCCACCACGTTATTATTATCCGGGCAATCCTCTCAATTTTTCAGCAGGCATCAGGATAAGCTACCAGTTCAACTGAGTTACGGTTTCCGGTTGGCAGCGCTTCTATCCAGCGAAAGCCTGATGACTTTACAGCTTGATAAGGAATTACCACTCACCTGTATTATATTTGCACCATAAACCAAATATAAATCACACTGTAATGGCTGCTGCTATCCCTGCACTTCGGAATACCGGATTGTACAAGATATTACTTCTTTTATCGCTGCTGTTTTTTTCAGCACCCGCACTTACTTTTCAATATGAAGATCGTGCGTCATCATTTGACATTACCAGGTATGAAATTAATATTGAAGTTAACGATACAACAAACAGAATACAAGGGGTTGCAGGCATTAATATTTCTATTTCCGGCACAGCCGGCGAAGTTGTACTGGATCTTATAGGCGGGCAGGGAAACGGAGCTGGTATGACCGTAGACAGCGTCTTTAAGGGCGGCGAACCAGTTAGCTTTACTCATGCCGATAACCGGCTTGCGCTTCCGGCCCCGGCCGTTGACACCATCGTTTATTACCGCATTTTTTACAGAGGTATTGCTGAAGACGGGCTAATAATATCAACCAATATGCATGGCGACAGGACCTTCTTCGCTGATAACTGGCCCAACCGTGCCCGCCACTGGTTCCCTGGAACCGATCACCCTTCTTCAAGGGCAAAGGTTGATTTCACAGTCACTGCACCATCTCATTACCAGGTGATTGCCACAGGAATACTTCAAAAGAGGGTTAGCCTTCCGGGGAAAAGAACGGCACATTACTGGTCATCCGGAACTGCAATTCCGACGAAAGTCATGGTATTCGCTGCTGCACCTTTTGCTGTAGAATTCGCCGGCTATATAGACGGTATACCATACTCAAACTGGGTATACCCCAAAAATGCACCTGAGGGATTTAAATCGTTCGCCGCAACACCTGATATAATTGATTATTTCACAGGACTTATAGCGCCCTATCCATTTGAAAAAATTGCAAATGTTCAGTCAACCACCCGCTACGGTGGTATGGAAAATGCCGGGAATGTATTTTACCATGAAAAGGCCATTGCTACCGGAAGAGATATTGAATACCTCATAGTACACGAACTGGCTCACCAGTGGTTTGGAAATTCAGTTTCGGAAAGCGACTGGGCTCATCTTTGGCTTAGCGAGGGACTGGCTACATGGTTAACCGACTGGTATTATGGCCGGAAGCACAGTATGGAAAAACTGCATGAAAGGATGGCAGATCACCGCACCAGGGTAACAGAATATGCAAATACCAGGCTCGCACCGGTGGTGGACCACCATCCGGACTGCCTGACCGACCTGCTTAACCCCAATACATATCAGAAGGGTTCATGGATCCTGCATATGTTAAGGAGAGAGATTGGCGATGAAACTCTCCTGCAAGGAATCTCAGAGTTCTACGATACATACAAGGGCGGGCACGCCTGCTCTGAGAATTTCAAAGAAATAATAGAAGAGGTCGCGGGAAAGGACATGGACCAGTTTTTCGACGACTGGATATATTCGGCAGGGCACCCAATACTTTCACTGAGCTCCCGGTTCAGCGACGGCCGGCTTACAATGGAACTGGTACAAACCCAGCAGCATAAAATGGCATTCACGTTTCCCCTTGATGTAAGGTTTGTGTTTGAAGATGGCAGCCAGCAGGATCACACCTTCGACATAATTTTCAGAAGGCACGAGTTTGTAATTGATGTACCATCAGAACCGACAGAAATCATCCTTGATCCTGATATATGGCTCCTTTTTGAGGAGAGGTAAAATAATTATCCCTATATTTACAATAGGTCACCCCTACTCTAAATGGCAAGGATCATTCTATATGGTAATTTGCTGCTTCTATTGATTTTTGCAGCCTCCACCGTGGTTTGGGCGGGAAACGGCACGGATCTGTCAGTATTGCAGGCACGCCAGTATACAACCCACCAGGGACTTTCCAATAACGAAGTTACAGCCATTATTCAGGATAAAACGGGGTATATCTGGATCGGAACGGAAAGCGGGCTGAACAGGTTTGACGGGTATGATTTCTCAGTTTTCCGGATCGGCAGCCCCGGGGAAAAAAAATTGCCGGGAAATAACATCAGTGCCCTGTATGTTGACGACAAACAGCAACTATGGGCCGGTTCAGGAGGACTCTCGCTCTTTGTTCCCGAAACTGGCGGTTTCAGGAACTGGCACCATATCCCCGACGACGAGATGAGCCTTGCTGACAGTTATGTAAATGCTGTGACAAGCGACCCATCAGGCCGTATCTGGATTGCTTCCTATTACGGTATCAGGATTTTGGATCCTGAAACGCTCAGATTTACAAGTATAATACGTGAAGACAGGCTTACAGTCAATCCAGCTACCATCGAATACCTGCTAAAATCCGGTGCTCCGTTGCCGGTTATATCAGCTGCAGCATCCTTGCTTGAACAGACCTTTGCCGGTGAGGAAGAGCTGCTGGAGAAGCTCCGGAACCGGTCAGATAACGCAGAATATGAAGATTATTTTTCACTCATTGCCGGTGAGGCTTTGTGGTCATGGAATAAAAACACTCCCAGGTCTAACCATATTACAACCCTTGAAAAGGCACCGGACAACAAGATATGGATTGTATACGGTCATGAGGGGCTGAGCAGCATTGACCCGGAAACCATGGAGTTCAGGCATTACCTCGATATAGCAGAGGATACAGGAGTAGCAGTTGATCTTATAAATGATATTGTTGCCGACAGCAACAGGGTATGGATAGGAACATCGAACGAAGGATTAAAAATGCTTGATCCTGCTTCCGGCAAAGTTTCCCCGGTATTGCTTGACGGCGAACCATATATCCAGCACCTCAGGATGGAAGGCAGCAATCTCTGGATTTCCGATAACAGGGGGGTCCTGGTTTACAATACTTCAACAGGACATCACTTCCGAAATGGTTTCCTGATACCCAATCAGGGCATAATAACAGATTTTATTGGTAAGTGTACATTCAGAGACATTCAGGGCAACCTATGGGTCGGCACTTCTCATACAGGACTGCTGATGGCCGTGGCAACTGATAATTTCAGGACTGTCGAGAACAGGGTTGTCCCGCCCGTGGGAAACCCTGAAAACACGGTTTCTGCAATCGGCTTTGACAACCTGAATAATTTGTGGGCTGGATATGTTAAAGGTAGCATAGAGGTATTCGACCAGAATCACAACAAAACCATGACCGTTCAGAGCCCCGACCCCTACTCGCCAAGGGCAACGGACATATTTGCAATTTCAAGCGACACGCTTGATAATATCTGGACAGGCTCATTCGACGGCGGCATTGATGTATATAACAGCAGAGGAGAACTTGTCAGGAGGTACCGCCATGAAGGGCCTGCCGGTGGACTTCCCGGGAACGATATAAGGAATATCAGGATCGACGACAAGGGCACCGTGTTTATGGCTGTGCACGGGAATGGCATTGCTTATATGGAAAATGGATCCGGCAGTTTTCAGGTTGTACGGCACAATCCAGAAGATGTGGCAAACTCTATTCTCTCTGACTGGACTCGTGTACTGTTGTGTGACAATAAGGGTGGAGTGTGGATCGGCACTGTTGAAGGGCTGAGTTATTACTTTACTGCTAACGGCAATGTCAGGAATTACACGTTTGAAGGGACCCCCAGGGATTTTATAAACATCAGGAGCATTGCGAGGGATGAGAGGGGGCTGCTCTGGCTCGGGACAGAATACGGTGCGATAATTTTTGACCCTGCCACTGATAAATTTTTCAGACTGACGATGGATCATGGTTTGTCAAACAATATTGTTGCTTCGGTTCTGGAGGATAATTCCGGTGATATCTGGATCAGTACCAGAAGCGGCCTGAACAGGTTTTCTGTACCACCCGGAACCGGCGATATCATAGCCTTCCTTGAAGCTTCCCGGAATAATGTAATACAAACCTATATAACTCAATATGGTCTGGCAGACGGCATGCTTACAGACGTATTCAATTTCGGTGCATCAGCCAGGTCAAAAAACGGCCATCTGTATTTCGGAAGCAATGCAGGGGTTATATTTTTCCATCCCGATTCTTTAGCGGTAAATCAGTACATGCCGCCTGTTGTTATATCGAGGCTGAACCTGTTTAACAGGGAGGTTGGCATTGACGATGAAACCGGAATTCTTAGCAAGGATATAAGCCATACCAACAGGATTGTCTTGAGTTTCAGGCAAAGGGTTGTGGGTTTTGAGTTCCATGCCCTGAATTACATCTACCCCGAAAAGAATAAGTATGCATATATGATGGATGGTTTTGATGATGAATGGACATACGTGACCGACAGGCGTGAAGCGACTTATACAAATCTTAACCCGGGAACCTACACCTTCATTGTCAGGGCAGCAAACAACAGCGGGATATGGAATGATCAGGATGCACGTATTGAAGTTGTAGTCAGGCCGCCAATCTGGCGGACCAACGCAGCTTATGTTACGTATGCACTTATTGTTATCGTACTTAGCTACCTGCTGCGCCAGATAATGCTTATAAGGACACATGCAAAAATGGAGGTGAGAAAGGCACAGGAGATAGACGAAATAAAATCCGACTTTTTTACCAATGTTTCTCACGAGTTCAGGACGCCTCTCACCCTTATCGAGGGGCCCGTTGAGAAGCTTATGAAAGAGAGGGAAAGGTTTAACTGGGAAAGCGATTTTTACCAGGTAAACCTTGTTTACAGGAACGTACAGCGGTTAAAAATGCTTATTACCGAGTTGATGGAATTCAGAAGGCTTGCAGAGGGAAGAAGGCAGCTGAAGATTGTACAGGGGGACCTGCCTGCACTACTGACCGACATAAAAAATGCCTTTGATTATCTTGCCGGTGAAAAGAATATCCGGTTCAGCATTGAAATTTCACATGACAAAATGTTCACATGGTTTGACCCGGGTATAATAGAAAAGGTTTTGTTTAACCTGCTATCCAATGCCTTCAAATTTACACCTGCCGGAGGATCTATAAGAATTGGCCTGAGATTTAACCGCCAGTCAGACGAACTGATAAGTGAATTCTACGCAAAAGATTATATAAGGATAGAAGTTGCCGATTCGGGGCCAGGAATACCGGAAGAGGTCAGGGATAAAATATTTGAAAAATACTACATGGCAGCCAACAGGTCAGCTGTTGAAGGATCGGGTATCGGACTGGCACTGGTAAAGGAACTGGTTACTCTCCACAAGGGTGAAATTGTTATTAATGAACCTGACCAGGAAAAATTCGGAAAAGGTGCGGCATTTGTTGTCAAGCTTCCGTTTAGCCGGGAATATTATCCGGGCAATATCACCAATGAAGTGTTTAAGGGACCTGACAGGAATATGCTGATGAAGAAAACCGCTGCATTGTCGCCTGTGGTTACGGCCGAACCGGCGACAACGCATAAGGGGCAGAAACCAGAAAAAAAGATACTGGTAGTTGAGGATGATCCTGAGATAATGCAGTATCTGCAAAATGAGCTTCAATGCGAATACAGGGTGCAGACGGCTCCTGATGCCGAACAGGCTCTTGAGTCAGCCCTGTCAGAATTCCCCGACCTGATCCTTTCAGATATAATGCTTCCTGTAATGGATGGTATAGAGCTCTGTAAAAAACTTAAGAGCGACATTAGGACTGAACATATACCGGTAATCCTCGTTACTGCGCGTTCTGAAGAAAAAGACAGGCTGGAGGGACTGGAAACCGGAGCCGATGATTTCATTGTCAAACCCTTTATACTTGAGGAACTTAAACTTAGAATAAAAAATCATATTCTTGCCAGGGAAAGACTTCGCCAGAAATTCATAAA
>SLRB01000109.1 GCA_007131165.1 Bacteroidales bacterium
GGATTCTTTCCTTAACAGGGGAAATATCATGTCGTAAACTTGTTTTTCCTGATGTAATCACTAACAGTTTTGTTGTAACGTTCCGACAACTCCCGTAGAAGAGGATGACCGGGTAAATATGCCATGCCGTCGATACTCTTTACGGCAAGTACTCCCGGTGATGTTCCGGTAATGAAACATGAGCTGAGGCCTGGCAGTTCGGTGGTGCTGATGCTTTTCTGCCACACTTTGATATTTTGCTGCCGGCATATTTCAATCACATTTTTCCTGGTGATCCCCTGAAGCACATCCTTTTCAGGCGGGGTGACCACATTATCGCCGCTTATGCCGAAAAAATTGGATTTGCTTCCCTCCGTAACATTTCCTTTCGCATTTACCAGCAAAGCTTCCCATGCATTGTTCTCTCTGATCTTTACAGCAAGTTTTTCCCTGAATTCTGTGTTTATTATCTTGCAATGAACATCAGTTCGTTCAGCATTTACAGTTACAAGAGATACCCCATTCATGTAATCCCTTTCGGAGGGATATTTATGGGGGATGTAGTAACTGTAAATAACCGGGCCGGAGCTTAAATCATCCTCACAATGCAGCAAAACCCTGATATTCCCCTCCGTTACCACGGGGTTTGCGCCAATAAGTAAAGTTATGTTCTCGCGTATAATGCGGTGTGCCGGAACACCGCCAACACATTTGCCTTTTGCCGACCTCAGAAGCCGCTCAATATGATCTTCAGCAAACAGGGGCACACCGTTCCTGACCTTCATCACCTCGTAAAAGGAAACACCCTTAAAATGGAGGTTGTGATCAAACAGTTCTGTTTTTATCACTCTTTTTCCTGCAACATAGAAATCACCCAGGGGTTCCGTGTATGATGATAACGTGTCCGGCATAATTAATTCTGGATTTTACGGTACAGGGGTTTGCAGATAAACGCAAAAAAGCCTGCCTTGTTTAAAATACTTGTTTATAATGTAATTATTTGTAAATTGTAATGGTAAAAAAACTGATTTTTAATGTCAAGCAGGCGAAAACTCAAAAAGTCGGTCAATAAACTCTGTTTTGAGGTTATTGGCGAATGTATGTCTTTCCTGGAGCATACACCTTCGCTTAACCAGGAGAATGCACAGCTTATCATTGCCGATGCGGTTGAGCTTCGCAACAGGCTTGTTGGTATGGTTAACCATCCTGAGGCCGGAGCAATACCCGGCGGTGGAATGCGGGATTATTACCGCAGTATCCGGAGCGAACTGGAGGAAAAGACGCGCGGACTGATGGACCGGCTTAACGAACTTCCGAGGTAGGAAATAACCGGTTACCTCCTTTTTATTGTATCGTCAATTTCCCTGAAAAAGCTGCTTTCGATTCTCCGGGCTGCCTGCCTGAACGCCTCTTCGCCTGATCTCTCTGCCCTGAAATGTGATCCCCTGAACCCATCCAGCTCACGCCTGTAAACAATCCTTCCGTCGGGTTGTTTGAGTGCTATGGATCCGGTAAGGCTTGTATTGCTGTAGGCTCCGGTCTCACCTGCCAATACTGTAGATGCATTGATGCTCAATATAAAATCTGCCTGCGAAATATCGCTGCCTTCAATGTACCCGGCTTCAAGCATTGATTTTCTCGTACTTTCAATTAAAATGCCGGGCTCCAGAGGTTCTCCCAGGTTCTTCTCTGTTGCGTTAATGACAATTACCGGCGGCTCAATCCTGATTGTCACTTCTGCACCGGGTGCGCCGAAACGCCTTACCATTCTTCTTATTACAGGGTCGCTGGTTGACTCTGCCAGAATTGCTTCAATATCGGCCTCTACCCTGAAGGTTTCGGTGGTTGCTGCCGACCTTACCACATCAATACTGAAATCAGCTGTTCCGTCTCTTCCGGTACGCGCACGGTTGTTCCTGACAGGCCGTTCTGAATAACTCGCGATGAGTGGAAAATCGGGCACGGGATCTCCTCCGTACACACTAACACTGAATCTAAGCATTGGAGAGGTAATCTCCGATCCTGTTTTGGCAGTTATTTCAGGATTATCAGGTTCTATCAGGATCTCCGACATTGCAGATGAAAGCTCGCTGAATATCCTGTTGCCCAGCTGAATCTGTTCACCCCTGAACTCCAGGGGGAGGGGGTCGTCAAGATAGTTCCTGATCGCCTCCATCGAATTGACAAGATAGACCAGGCTGCTGCGCAGCTGTCCCTGCTCTTTTGCCCTGAGTGCATGGTCCAGATGGCCCGCTGACAGCTTTGCCGCATCATTTCTTCTCTTTGCTTTTACCTCATGGTGCTTTGCCCGGGAAAGCCTGTAATATACCCAGTAGCTGTTTTCATCCTCCCATGTGCCTGCAATTTCATATCCCTCCAGCTCTTCCATTGAGCTCGCTTCAATAGTGGTGGTAAAATCCTCCCTGAACCCGAGGTTCGATTCAAAGGCATGCAGGACTGAATTGGAAGAAATCGTAACCGATATCCCACCAGCCAGGTCAGCCAGGGCATTTTGCCTCGCAGCCTGCTGGTACTGGAATACATTCCGGGTCTTACGCGCCCAGCCAATACCAATGTAATATCCTGGTATTACAGGGCGGCTCTGTACCCAGTAGGGCGCCGGTTCAACCGTATCCGCTGTTCTTCTGCCGGCTTCGCAGCCGTATTGTAGGGAGCTGAACAGGATAATTATAGCCGTATATTTCGTTATCCGCGACACCATTATTCAGGGTTGTACCGGTTCACTGCCTGGCTCACCGATGCGGCCAATCCGCCCACCAGCTCATCTCTCAGGGTATCGGTGGGTTTAATTGTCTGCCTTGCATTCAGAAGTTCCCGGAGCCCCCTGGTATGCCTGGGTTCATCGAGTATTGCGTCTTTGGGTGATTCCCGGTCCCTGTATTCCCAGTGGCCGGGAACCAGGTTGTCTGCGTTACCTTCAAATACGGCATAGTGTACCTCATCACCGGGATTTAGCTCAATAACTCCAGAGGCAAGTATTGCTCCTGTTTCAGTTGAGCTCAGCTGGTACTCGAATATGCCTCTGGCACTGTTAACCCGCCTGTATTCGTGATATGTCACTTTATGGTATACGGTTCTTTCTGACTCCTCTCTTGTAACATTGTCTCTTACCTTGACCACCTCCCTGAGATAGCCCCTGTGCTCAGTACGCTGCACCCTTCCCTCATTTACTGAAAAAGCTGTTAATTTTCCAGTCAGCAGGGCCCTTGCAGCCATCAGCCTTCCAATTTCCATATCCCTCCCAAGCCTGGCTGCACGCTCCTGCTCACGTATAAAGGCATTTACATTACGGTCATCCACAATACTGATAAAAGGGTTTTGGCTATTGCTCAATTCAGATATCACATGCCTTCTGATGAGGTTATGCACGTTTCTGTATCTTGTAACATTTTCAAAATCGGCGATGGCTATTGTAACCATCCCTTTTTCCAGTGCATCTTTGCGTAATTCGGCTGCATCCTTGTAGAGCCCGTGATTCTCGATAAGCAGTGAAAGTGTGGTGTATGCACGCCTGTAGTTACCTTTGTTCAGTTGTTCAACACCTTCACGATAGAGAGGTTCACTTTTTGAAACCCTCATGTACTGGTCAAGGTCGCGGTATGAAGGATCTATTCTTTTTATTTCAGAGAAAATTGTCTCTGCCCTGCCGAATTGTTCTTCTTCAAGCAGGAGTCTTGCTTCTTCGAACGACCTGTCAAGGAACCGTGGTTTGGCTTCCTCGTATTGAGACCGGGCCTGGCCCGGCATGGAAAGTTCTATTCCCGCTGCCCTTATCCGCTGGTGCCAGGCCAGGGCATCAAGGTAACGGTAGACTGTTTCCCTGTCATCACCCTGGTTCCATGACCTGGCAACCCTTGCTGCTTTCTCTTCCAGAGTTCTTTGTCCGGTTCTTCTTAAACCGGTGGCGGCGTCTATATTATTGTTGTTCGCAGTGAACGACTGCAGATACCTTTCTGCAGCCATTTCATACAGTCCCGCCTCTTCAAGCTTTTCAGCCTGCCGTGCCAGTCTTCGTGATGCACAGGAAGGAAGGGCGGTTACTGCCAGAAGCAACAACAGCACCGGTATGTATCTGTTAATTATTGAAGTCCTTGGCATTGAATTCTGTTTGATTAAATTATTTTGCTGTAAGGTCCTTTTAATACCTGGCTTTATTTCCCGGAATAGCCTGCATCGAATTGTAAGGCTTCAATTGCCCCGCTCAGATAAACAAGAGGAGCATTCCAGTTTATGGCAATCTCGTTTGATGCATAGGAGCACCAGTCATCCACATACGATTCGTCGGGAACATCCGATGGGTAATCGCAACCATCCTGCTGTCCCGGATTTGGTCCGCCGGCAAGGAGGCCCGGCACCGGGTCGGGCATCGGGTCGGCATCTGAGGGCCTGTGGTGTATATACATTGGTGTCCGGTACCCATAGCCGGTTACGAATGAATAACCGGTGGCATTCCTGCCGGTAATGTAATCGAGGTTATGCAGGGCCCCGTCCAGATAATTCCTGTTGCCGGTTATCATGTAGGCGTTTATGAGAGCGATACCCTGGTTTGCAGCAACAGAATTGCTGCCCCATACAAAGTCCCTTGCTGACCTGCCCATCACTGCATGGTAGGGACGGTTATTCAGGTTTTCAATCATTTCTTCGGCCATGCGTGTAAGCCTGATCTTAATGATCTCAATATTGCCCGATGCGTACTGCGGAATATCTTCTGCTTTTCTGAGCAGCGAATAGTAGGCGAGGAGCCTTACCTGGTTCCAGCTTGGTATTGGCATTTCTGTATCGGGGAAGATATTGACTGCATTGAAGTATTTTTCATTTCCGGTTGATATGAACAATTCGGTTGCAGCCCAGATGAATTCGTCGGTAACGTTTCCGTCGCCATAGGCTCCGGTTACTATGTCCGGGTCGTAATGCCGGTTCATTTCATTCTGCCTGTAATATTCTTCAGGATTTTCAACAGCCCATTCCCATGCATAAGTGGCAGCGTTGATACACGAATCTGCAAGCCCGGGCACCAGGTGTTCATAATCTCCCAGTATCCTTGATGCCTGGGCAAGAACAGCAGCGAAGTTAAGGGCAGCAGCGGTACTTTTCTGAACCACATAACGCTGGTTTACAGCTTCTGCCGGCATCAGTCTGCCCTCGAAGTCGGCAGTGGTCAGTTTGTGATATACACCGCCGTCGTATGGGTCCTGCATCAGGATCATCCACCTCAGGTTCCATAGAATTTCATTGAGCAGATCGGGCATACCGTTTCCTGTTTCGGGTATGTTTACTGTAAGGTTATTGTAGAACTCCGGGAAATCCTCAAGTGCCGACAGCATGGTGCCCATTGTAATCCCGCTGTTAACAACGTATTTATTGTAATCGCCGGCATCATACCACCCCCTGGGGGCTGAAATTATTGTTCCTTCAGGCCTGTTATCAGTTGCTGCCGAGGCGTGTACCATTACACGGTCATCGGGATGTCCGGCAGGCCTTGCCCATTTGCCTCCATATTTCTGGTTTATGGGCGTTGACATCCGCTGGTAATAAAATGACTTGAGAGATGACTCAGCCAGTGGTGCATGAACTCCGGCTGCAATTTCAAATGGCCATGAATAACCCAGTCCGGGTACTGCTATGACAAAAACGCCGGTTTGGTTAAACTCGCTGAAATCGGCCAGCCAGGTCTCGGCCTCCGAATAGGGCTGACTTTTAGGTCCGTGTGCCGTTCCGGTGAATAGTGTGTCGGTAAGGTCAGGGGTAGTTATGTGGAATACCCCAGTGTTGAAATCGCGTATTGCAGCCACTTTTGGAGCATACGGATAATATCCTTTCTGGTTAATTAGTATCTGTTCGCTGCGTCGCTGTGAAAAAACTGACACAGATAGGAGTGCCAGTAAAATAATAATGGTTGCCCTGATCATGGTATTGAATTGTTTAAAATTCTAAAACCGGCCGGGATAAAAACATCCCGGCCAGTGGTGGTGAATAGTGAGATTTCAGAAACCGCGCTCCTGCCTTAGATCTTCCATCTCCTGGTGGAAGGTTTCCTTGAATTTTTCGTAGTTGTAATCCAGCCTGAGCCTGTCATCATTTGATATACGCTGGTTCATGGCGTTAAGGATATCCTGTCCGCTCAGCTCTATTGCAATATAGGTTTTGTACATCCCCTGGGTTGTTCTTGTCAGTTCCTCGCAAATAACCCTGGTCCCGTTCAGCCGCTGGTTTATCACCTCCCTTGACAATCCCTCGTAGCGTTGCATAAATTCGGATTGATCGCCTACGTTAACATCCTGAACGTAATTGTCTATAACGCTCTTGACCGTCACTTCTATCTGTGCTGCCAGTTCGGCCCTTGCATTACTCAACGCCATCCTTTTTGAATTGGCCTGGTTACGGCTTTCTGCAACAGAGTTGGCCCTGAAAAACTCATTGTCGGAAAAGAACTCCGGCCCGCTGCAGAGAACTTCCACCCTGGTTTCGCCTTCAGGTAATCCGGCAGTATCCCTTTTCGACCTGCACTGGCTGAAGGTAACCGCCAGTACGAGCAATACTGCTGTAATGTAATAGTAAACTTTGTTTCTCATCTTGTATGGTTTAGTTAGCAAAAAGTGTTATTCCGGGATAATCAAACGTACCCTTTTACTTGACAAAAAGCAATTATGATGCCATTTACCGGTTTTGAGGGTAAATGTAAAAACAATTTATAATCTGATACGGTTGTTTCTGAAAAAAGTTCCCGGTTCAGTCCTGTTGCTGCTCATCAGGATTACCCTTTCCTGCTCCTGTCCGGTTCATATTATCTTTTCGTCATCCGCATTATTGTGGTACAAAGTGTCAAAAACATGATACCTGTAGTAATAAGTAAAAGAAACTCAGAATTAGAGACCATGATGATATTGATGCTTCGTATTGCTGGGGCTAAGTATCAGTATGAGAGGTATATGTATATGGGCCGGTGGTTGGCCTTGATCGCGGGCCAGTCAAAAACTGCCGGCAAACAAGTTTTTAATCGGAATTTATTCATTATTTTGGTGCATTTTGTATTCCTGTTATAGAAATATGTCATTTGAAAAAGAAATTGATAGTTTGGTTTTTTATACCTGATAAACAAAAAAGATATGGGTAACAGATTTTTCCTCTACAAAAGCTCGGTGGTTGCCGCCCTTGCCGGCTTCCTTTTTGGATTTGACACGGTAGTGATCTCAGGTGCAGAGCAGTCCATCCAGGCGCTCTGGGAACTGAGCAGTACTCTGCACGGACTGGCAATCAGTATGGCTCTGTGGGGTACCGTAGCAGGGTCGCTGATTGGGGGGTGGCCTGCACATTATTTCGGGAGGCGCAAGACCCTTCTGTGGATCGGGGTGCTATACCTCGTATCTGCCTTTGGCTCGGCAATGGCTCCAGGGGTCTACTCGTTTATGATATCCAGGTTCCTGGGCGGACTTGGCATAGGTATTTCTACGGTGGCAGCTCCCATGTTCATTTCGGAGATAGCCCCGCCCAAATACAGGGGAAGGCTGGCTGGAATGTTCCAGTTTAACATTGTATTTGGCATTCTTGTTGCATTTCTGTCAAATTCGTTGCTGGCGGGAATCGGTGAGAATGCATGGCGCTGGATGCTTGGGGTGGAAGCTGTTCCCGCACTTGTTTTTGCATTGTTCTGCCTTGGCATCCCCGAAAGTCCCCGCTGGCTTATTATCCGTAAGAAAGACCGGGAGGGCGGCATGGAGGTATTCGGGAAGATCAATCCTGATATGGAGAGAGATGAGCTTATTAACCTTGTTAACCAGGTTGAAGCTACCGGCAATGAAAAGCAGGCCGCCGGCAGGTTTTTCACCAGGAGGCTTCTCACCCCGATAATGCTTGCTTTTTTTATTGCATTTTTCAATCAGTTATCCGGTATAAATGCAATTCTCTATTTTGCACCCCGAATTTTCCAGATGACCGGACTTGAGGCGCAGGCTGCCATGCTGCAGTCAGTCGGCATTGGTGTTACTAACCTGATATTTACATTTGTGGGGCTCTGGCTGATAGACCGCCTCGGCAGAAGGACACTGTTGTTTATTGGTTCATTCGGGTATATTTTATCATTGGGACTGACGGCCTGGGCGTTTGCTTCTCAGAATTTTGGTTTTGTACCGGTTCTTATTTTTGCCTTTATAGCTGCTCATGCAGTCGGGCAGGGTGCAGTAATATGGGTGTTTATAAGCGAGATATTCCCTAACCGTCAAAGGGCATTCGGACAATCGCTCGGCAGCTTTACTCACTGGTTCTTTGCTGCACTTATTACACTTGCTTTCCCATTTTTGGCAGAGGCCCTTGCTCCGCAGTATATATTCGGGATCTTCTGCGGCATGATGGTCCTGCAACTTGTATGGGTCAAATTCTTCATGCCTGAAACGAAGGGAGTTCCGCTTGAAGAGCTGGAAAAGGAGCTGTAGCCGGTCTAAAATCTGCGTCTTTCAGGAGCAGGGCTGGACTTCCGTCGTTTTGCCCGAAGGGTATGTGCGTTAATATCAGGGTGGGGCGGAATTCTCCGATGATACGGATAGAGGCTCAGATAAGACTTCTTAAAAGAAGCACAAGCCAATGAAGTCCGAAGCCCATTGGTCTTTAGCTAATGGGTGGTTCGCATACCAGGAGCTTTTACTTCGCTGAGTTAAGGAAATTTTTCACTGCCGCCAGCTCTTCTGCAGATGCATGGTTTTCCATGTAATCTTTTACACGGTCGGGGGGATCCTCATCTGAACCCACGAATATCATGGCGGCGCTGTTCATGCAATATCTGAGTCCTGTAGGTGGGGGACCATCATCAAAAACGTGGCCGAGATGCGAACCGCTTGACGAATCAATTATTTCGGTCCTGATCATACCGTGCGACCTGTCAGTTCTGTAAAGTATGGCACCTTCGGTTATCGGCTCAAAAAAGCTTGGCCAGCCGCAGCCGGAATCAAATTTTGAATCAGATGCAAACAGCGGTTGACCTGTGGCTGCCGAATAATATATACCCGGCCTTCTGTTGTTATACAATTCTCCCGTAAACGCCCTTTCGGTACCGGCGCCCCTTAATATTTCGTATTGAAGAGGGTTGAGCATATCTTTCCATTCACTTTCGCTTCTGCTGATCCTGTATTCTCCGGGATCGTTGTCCCTCGCAGCAGGGTTGTCAGATCTCATATCTGTACGGTTTTGGGAGCAGGCTGAGCCGGTATAAGCCAGCAAAGCCGCTGCAATTATCAAATTCTTTATCATATGTCCGGCATTTTTCACATTCACACAATATAAACACGTGTCAGCAAGGAATGTTTTATTAATCAGAACTGTTCTTCACCGAAAGTGTCGACATCCCTTCTCAATGATCGTCCGTTAAGGTTGAAGGAATATGAGATACCGATTTCCATAACCGGCCCGTAACGGTCGTAGTCGGTTTCCTGGAAAAATACCTGCCGGCCTCCGCTGTCATAGGCGCGTGTTGACCAGTTTGTTACATTGCTGCCAAAAATATCAAGTGCCCTGAGCGAAATATTCCATCCCTGCCACTGAGGTGGTGTGTAACTGAGTGCTGCCCCGGCGACAAAGAACATGTTCTCCGATCCCTGTGCTGTGACGGTGCCCGACCTCCAGTCGAAATCGACAACAAACCTGAGTGACCGGCTCAGGAAGATGTTTGCATTACCGTTTATTGTCCAGTTGGTACTTGTGTTGTCTTCCATAAAGCCGAAAAATTCGCCGCTGACATTGAAATGGTAAAGAGAACCGCCAAGGTAAATCCTTGCCCTGTTGCCAAGGGTAAGGTCAGTATTGAGTTCTGCACCCAGCGCTGTTGATGTTCCTGCGTTGGTGAAGCTGCGGATCAGTATATTCTCTTCATCGTATACCGTATAGATGCGGAATATGGCATTGTTTGTGCCCCGGTAAAACCCGGTAAGCCTTATATTCTGGTTCCCCAGCCTTTTAAGCCAGGAGAGTTCAAAATTGTTGAGGTACTCGGGTTCAAGAGCCGGATCCCCCACTTCGTATACCTCGTGGTGCCTGCGGTAAAGAAACGGTGCCATATTCTGGGTTTGGGGCCTGTTTATCCTGCGGCTCGCTGCAAGGGTTATTTCGTCATCTTCAAAAACCGGGTACATCATATGGACCGACGGGAACAGATCTGTCCTGTTCAGCGAGTACCTCGATTTTGTTTCCCGGTCAAACAGGCTGAAGTAGTCCGGGTTATCTATATCCATTACCTGGCTGGTATGCTCCATTCTCAGGCCGGCCATAAACCCAAGGCTGCCTGCACTGCCCGAGTAGTTAAGGTATGCTGCATAGATCCCCCTTCCAAGCTCGAAATCATTCTCAAGGCTTGAGAATGAGCCCCAGTTGTTAAGGTTGACGTCAAGAGTATCATAGCTGAATGCCCCCCTGTTGTTAAGATATTGGGGCTGGAACCCTGCCCCCAGGTTGTGCCCGTTGTTCAGTTCACGCTGATAATCGAAATGCAGCCTGAAGCCGTCAAGAGGGGTGTCATCCGATTGCATGAAATGTCTCTGGATCCCGGTTATCATGTCAGCCTCCTCGTCATAGGAGTAATTCGGGTTACTCAGGTCACGCCTGAGTTCAGACCTCTCATATGCGGCCATTATCCCCAGCTCAGAACTCTCGTCCGGCTCGATGCTGAATTCAGCCGTAAGGTTGTGGATTATCCCAACCCTGTCACCTACATTGGGGTTGAACGTCCAGTAATCAGTACCATCAGCATAAGCGGGTGATGCTTCAAGCCCCTCCCCCCGGTAAAGATAATATGCCCCCCTGGTCTCGCTCCTGTTTGCAAAGAAATACGACAGGTCGAGCGACGAATTCTCCGATATGTTCAGTACCAGTCCGCTGTTTGCCGAAAAATTTTCATGCAGCTCCGGTCTGGCACCTGCACCACGGAGCGTATAGTAGTCGCCGTTACCCTGCAGGATCCGGGCTGTACCGTTCCTTACACCGTTGGTGTTCCTGTTGTTATAGTAGAGGTTGCCGTACAGCGATATCCTGTCGGTATTATAAAGGATGTCGAGGTTGCCACCGTACATGTCGTTATTCATATCATATCCGCTGTAGGGGTCTGTACTTTCACCCCATGGTGCAGCACCGCCCTGCAGCCTTGCAGAAACAGACAAACCCTCTATGGCTGCCCTTCTGGTATTTATGTTGATTATGCCCCCTGCACCCTGTGCATCGAACCTGGCTCCCGGCACAGTAATTATCTCGACACTCTCTACCGATCCGGCGGATACCTGCGCGAGGAGCATGGACGGGTCCATCGTGGTGGGCCTCCCGTTCAGGTAGACAAGAAAATCTGATGCCCCCCTTACCGAAACCTCGCCGTCGGCACTTACCGAAACTGAAGGCAGTCTTCCGAGAAGGTCCGATGCCGTTCCGCCCCTTGCAGTCTCGAAGTCCGACGCCCTGTAGGTGGTGCGGTCAATGCGCGAAGAAGAGGTGCGTGCCATTGCGGTTACCTCGACCTCCTCAAGGTCTGTTGCCGACTGGCTCAGGTTGACCGTACCAAGGTTTACGCCTGGCGTTGACGGTGAAAACTCAACTCCGGCTATTTCTGCAGGCTCATAGCCGATAAAGGAGACAACCAGCCTGTAGCTTCCATAGGGCAACCCACTGATCTCGAAGTTTCCCTCTCCGTCAGAAACGTCGCCGGTAACAGGAGCGGGATCATCGCCGGAGTAGACGGCAATATTGGCAAACGGTATCCGCTCTCCGGTTTCATGGTCGGTTACAATGCCTGCCACTGAGCCGGTTTGCGCTATTAATGAGTGATATGCAAAAATCAGAATAAGGGTAAAGAGAAGTCTGTATGTATACATATTTTCTATATTAAACCGGGGTTTTTTATATTTCCATGTACTAAGACAAATCAAAGGCTGAAGAGTTTAACAGTTTAAGATATTTTAATGTGTTGACGGCTAAATTTCCGGCTGATATTATGTCACTGCAGCCTGGCAGTCATTGAAGGATACATACTGAACCAGGAAATCAGATATGATCAGGATGGTAATGATTATTGCTATTATAATGTTTACGGCCGGTTTGTTAATCCCCGCCTGACCTTGTCCCGCCCCGGATTTTTACCGGGTATGATAAGTGCAGTTCCTTACCAGCTTGTGAACCCGAGTTTGGCGAGGCCACCGGCTATTTCAGGATTTTTCATGAAAAGATCCCACAAAAGGCCGGAGCGGTAATTTTCGATCATTACCACTATGGGGCCCTGGTCTATGGCAAGATATTTTTCAGGGAACCAGTCCTCGCTCAGGCTGAAGGCATCATAGAACCCGTATTTACCAAACAACCTGTCGCCCAATTCCTCATAAAAATAACGCATTGCCTGCATCGAATACTCAGGGGTGTACGGAAAGGATGACAGGGCCGCGGTAGGTGATATGACCCCGAGGTCATTGTGTGGGGCATGCGCTGAATAGAAACCAGGCGAATAACTGGCTGTCAGTCCCCAGCAATTTTCACCGTAACCTTTGTATCCGTGTGGATTTTCAATACACCATGCCCTGTTTATAAGTGTGTGGTTTACATTGTGTTCCCAGTAGTCAGCATACTGGTCTGCCAGGTTTCTCGGATCCAGTCCGAGATACGAATAGTGTGCCCAGAAAAGCGGCCCCCCGAATTCTTCAGCACCGTTATGCCTGAGATTCAGGGTGTGTCCGAATTGTGTTACTTCTGTCCTGATATCACCGCCACGTGCCCACCCCTCGTGGTAGACCTCTGCAGGTACAGGATAAGTAGGAGAGGAGGCTGCCAGTATATAAACAATAAGGCATTCATCATAACCCCTTATGGGGTGCCCTATTTCCCATCCGTGGTTAGGGGACCAGTGCCAGTAGAGCACGTTACTGCCATCACGCCTGTGCCAGTCCCAGTTAACCTCCCTCCACAACCTGTCAATCCTGAATGCAAGCTCTTGTTCCCTGTTATTGCCATCAAGCAGGTACTGTTTTGCTGTAAGCAGCCCCTGCACAAGGAATGCGGTCTCAACCAGGTCGGCTCCGTCATCCATGGCGCTGAAAGGTTTCACTTTCCCTGTTTCGCCGTGCAGCCAGTGTGGCCAGACCCCGTTGAACCTGTCGGCGCCCTCCAGGAATCCAATGATCTGCCCGATCCTTTCAACCCCTTCATTCCGGCTTATATACCCTCGCTCAATACCTGCTATAATTGCCATAATGCCAAACCCGGAACCGCCTGTAGTCACAACATCCTTGTCATCACCGGGATAATGCCCGTCAACATGATATCTTTCGCGTGCCATTCCCGAAACCGGTTCGGCTCCGTCCCAGAAATATCTGAAGGTCCTTTCCTGTACCAGGTCCATCAGCTCTTCGTCGGACAACCTGTATTCGTTCAGTTCATTATTTCGCCCACAGCTTAAAAATAAAAACTGGATGGCAAGTAAAAACAACAGAGCAGGGCTGTAAAACTCATATTGCCTGCCGGAGTCCGGTACATGTGTCATGGCTGATCGCTTTTCCTGTAAATATAATGCTTAAGTATAAAAAAGTACAGTTACTGGGGGGTATTGCAGACGATATTGCCGGTATAAAAAAAGCAGGAAACCGCAAGGTTTCCTGCTTTTTGGTGCCCAGGACTGGACTCGAACCAGCACGCCCTAAACGAGCACCAGCCCCTCAAGCTGGCGTGTCTACCGATTTCACCACCTGGGCATGATAATCATATTTATTTCAACTATGGCGACAACCGATTTATTATCCGTGAGACCCCCGATCCATATATGGACGGATAAGGCTGCCGACAATTACTTCCTGTGCCCAGAACAGGACTCGAACCTGCACGTACTTGCGTACACTAGTCCCTGAAACTAGCGCGTCTACCAATTCCGCCATCTGGGCAGCATGACCGGCTGATCTTTCAAAGAACCGTTTTTTCAACCGGGCAACAAAAATAATCAATTTTTATTTCAAAACATTCAGCGGCACCAAAAATAACTGATTTTTTTTGCGCTATCTTCCCTGCTGAGCGGGGGATCCCCGGTTGCAATCCGTTGCGGACACCTCATGACTCTGAGGGAGGAGAAACCATAATCACCCGTCATCCTGAACCCCGGTGCCATGGCACAGGTATGCAATACCCGGGCAACCAACACACGGCCTGAATAAGTCCGGTATCGCGTCACTATAGGTTTTCCAGTACAAATCCGGTTATCCTCTCGTACATGTGCTGTGCGGCGTTGCCTCTTATCCCGTGGCTGTGGTTGGGATAGAGCAGCAGCTCGAAATGCTTGCCGGCAGCAATCATCCTGTCCACCATCTCAATCGTGTTCTGGAGATGCACGTTATCGTCGGCCGTTCCATGGATGATCATGAAATGGCCCTTCAGCTTGTCGACGTGGTTGATCGGCGAATTATCATCGTATCCGCCGGGGTTTTCCTGTGGCGTTCTCATATACCGCTCGGTATAAATAGTATCGTAAAACCTCCAGTTGGTTACCGGTGCGCCCGATACACCCAGGCTGAAGACATCAGCACCTTTGGTAAGGCAGAGGCCAACCATGTAACCCCCGTAGCTCCAGCCGAAGATGCCAATCCGTGTCTCATCAATCCAGCTTTTGGCTCCCATGTATTTTGCCGCTTCGATCTGGTCGATGGTCTCATATTTCCCAAGCTGCAGGTAGGTGGACTTCATGAATTCCTCGCCCCGTGCCCCGGTTCCACGGTTGTCGACACAAACGATCACATAACCCTTCTGAGCCAGCATCTGGTACCAGGCACCCGCAGTGTAGGAATCTCTTACCGCCTGGTGGCCGGGCCCGCCGTACACATACATGAAAAGCGGGTACTCCCTGCTTTCATCGAAGTCAGGCGGCTTTATGATATAACCGTTAAGATCGATACCATCCGATGTAGTGAAGGTAAAAAACTCCTTTTCACTGAAGCCGTAATCCTCCGTAACTTCTTTCAGCCGGCTGTTGTCCTCCAGAACCCTTATAAGCTGTCCGCTCTGGTCATGTAACGTGATATTTGCCGGTGTGTTGGCATCGCTGTGGTAGTTGATATAATACCTGAAACCGTTGCTGAATACTGCATTGTTTGTGCCGTCCTCAGGTGTGATCCTCCTTTTGTTCCTGCCGTTAAGTGATACGCTGTAAACATTTCGCTGCAGTGGAGATGTTTCCGACGAGCTGTAGTAAAGGACCCCGTTGCCCTGGTCGATGCCGATAAGCCGGTCAACCTCCCATTCGCCCGATGTTACGGGATTCAGGAAACTACCGTTAATGTTATAAAGGTAAAAATGCATCCATCCGCTTCTTTCGCTCATAACCAGGAAGTGTTTGCCATCTTCGAGGAAGGTTATCATATTGTCGGAGGTCTCCCTGATGAAATACCTGTTGGTCTCCTCCCACAGCACCTCAGAACTGCCGGTTGCTGCATCTGCCAGCAGCACTTCAATATGGTTCTGCAGCCTGTTTAGCCGGTATATTGCAAGTTTGGCCCGATCCTGCGTCCATTTTATGCGCGGGATATACTGGTCGGTCTCCTCTCCAATATCCATTTCTGTGAAGCTGCCATCATGTATGTCATATACATGGATTGTTACCAGCGCATTCTCTTCACCGGCCTTGGGGTACTTGAACTGGTACCAGTGCGGGTAGAGGTCGCCGTATATGGTCATGTTGAACATCTTTACATGGCTTTCGTCGAAACGGTAAAATGCAAGTTTCCGGCTGTCGGGCGACCATGCAAAAGCCCTGTTGAAGCTGAACTCCTCCTCATACACCCAGTCCGGCGCCCCGTTTATGATCTCATTCTCCTTTCCGTCGGTTGTAACCTGAA
>SLRB01000088.1 GCA_007131165.1 Bacteroidales bacterium
AACCAAATAACCATGATACAACCTGATAATAAAGAACGAATAAGCAACCGTATGAAAAGGGCAGGCAGGGTTTACCGTTCATACACTGCTCCTGCAGCTGCAATGCTTATATTAATAACGTCTGTTGCCCTCATTTTCAACTCGTGCGGTGAACCCTCGCGGGTACACATAACCGGCCATATAGAAGAGGGGGCGGGCAGGATGCTCTGGCTTGACAAGCTCGGGGTTGCCGGTCCGGTACCCTTAGACTCCATTGAACTCGGCAGCAACGGAAGGTTTGGTTTCAGAGCCGGCCTGTCCACACCCGCCTTTTACCGGATAAGGATTGCAGACAACAATTTCGTGACCCTTCTGGCCGAGCCGGGAGAAAGGATCAATATAGAGGCAGAAGCATCCAGCCTGCCGGGCACATACCGGGTTGAAGGATCGGAGGGGTCGTCGCTGCTGAAAAAATTAAATGACAGGCTTGTTGAAACCAAAAGGCAGATTGACCCGCTCGTGAAAGAGATCGTGGAGCTTGAAGAAGGTCCGGGGTTTGAAGAAGAGGAAGCAAGGATAAACCATGAGCTTGAAGAGATCATCAGGGCGCAGCGCCAGTTTTCCATAGCCTTCATACTTGACAACATGGAATCACTTGCTGCCATAACAGCCCTTTACCAGCAACTTGACGATGAGACCTATGTCCTTAACCAGACCCGTGATATACAGTACCTGAAGATCGTAGCCGAATCGCTCATGAAGATTCACCCCGGATCACCTCATGTCAGGGCGCTGGCAGCAGACGCCGAAAACCAGGAGAGGGCATATGAAGCATACAGGTTTGCAGCTATGGCAGAGCAAAGCGGCAATGTGGTAACTACATATCCCGATATCAACATGCCCGGAACCGATGGCGGGAATATAAGTCTTTACTCCCTTCCGGAAAGATACAAACTTGTGTTCTTTGGTTCTTCCCTCAACCAGGAAAGCATGCAGTTTGCGCATGACCTGATTCCTGTTTACAACGCCTTTCGCAACAGGGGTTTCCAGGTATACCAGGTATCGGTTGAAAGAGACAGGGAGGAGTGGCTGCGCAGGATTGAGTTTTCAGAACTGCCCTGGGTACACGTTGTGGAACTCGGTGAAGGCAGTTTCAGCGCTGCCCAGGCCTACAATGTTCAGCAAATTCCTGCCAACTACTTAATTAATAGAGATGTGGGCGTTGTGGCCAGAAACCTGTCAGTCCCCGAACTCAGGCGTCGCCTTGCCAGGGCTTTTGATTAACAAGTCCCCCATACTGTTTTGAGCAGAAAAAGGAAAATATACTTCGCGTCCGACGCACACTTCGGTCTCCCCGGTCCACGGCCAAGCCTCGACAGGGAAAAGCTTTTTGTAAGATGGCTTGATCATTCGGCCAGGGATGCCAGCGAGATATACCTGCTGGGCGACATATTCGACTTCTGGTTTGAATACAAGCGCGTTGTACCCAGAGGCTTTACCAGGTTGCTCGGCAAAATTGCAGAAATAACCGACAATGGCATACCCGTTCATTTCTTTACCGGCAATCACGACATATGGGTTTTCGATTACCTACCGGCTGAAACGGGGATGATAATACACACCAAACCGGTGTCAAGGGAGTTTGACGGCAAAAGGTTCTACCTGGCCCATGGAGACGGACTGGATGAGCAGGACAAAGGCTTCAGGATACTTAAGTCGATATTTACCAACCAAACATTACAATGGCTGTTTGCCAGGATGCACCCTAACTTTTCCATCTGGCTTGCTCATAAATGGTCGCATAACAGCCGCTATTCCAAGGAGCTGATAATACCCTACAGAGGTGATGAATCTGAAGAACATGTGATATTTGCCAACAGGCTGCTGGGTAAAGAACATTTCGACTATTTCGTTTTCGGGCACCGTCATCTTCCTTACAATGTTGCGCTCCGCAACGGAACCAGCCGTTGCATCAATATCGGGGACTGGCTCTGGCACTTTACCTACGGGGTGTTTGATGGCAATAAAATGGAAATCAAGGAATTCAGACCGGCAAAAGTTTAAGCGGTTCACCCTTTCGAAGAAAAGACCCGGCCTGGTGGGGACTTGCACCCTGTTGGTAAAGAGCATGCACGGCACACAAACAGAAGGCCTGCCGTCAATTGACGGCAGGCCTTGTTAACATCATTAAAAGACAAATATTAGAAAAGGCTGTAACTTACTGCAACACCTACAGTAACAACCGAAGCCATTACCATAAGCTTGATAAGTATGTTAAGGCTGGGGCCTGAAGTGTCCTTGAAAGGATCTCCTACAGTGTCGCCAACAACAGCGGCTTTGTGGTTTTCCGATCCTTTGCCTCCGTAGTGTCCCTCTTCAATATATTTTTTGGCGTTGTCCCAGGCGCCACCGGCATTAGCCATAAAGATCGCCATTGCAAAACCAGAGCTAATGGTTCCAACCAGCAGTCCGGTTACACCTGCCACACCAAATATCAGTGCAACGACAACAGGTATAAGCAGTGCAATCAGCGAGGGTACCATCATCTCCTTCTGTGCGCCTTTTGTTGAAATCTCAACACACCTTGCATAGTCAGGTTCAGTTTTCCCTTCCATGATGCCGGGCATCTCCTTGAACTGGCGGCGAACCTCATCAACCATCTTCTGTGCGGCACGTCCAACTGCGTTCATTGTCATTCCGCTAAAGAGGAACACGGCAAGCACACCTACAAGTATACCCACGATAACCGTCGGGTTCATCAGGTGAATATCGTAATGGTGGATAAAGTCAATGAACTGTGCATCGGCGGCAGGTATTCCGTTAATAAGCATATCAGGCATGTCGAGGAATTTCACTATCATAATCTTCACTTCCTCAAAATAGGCTGCCAGCAGTGCAAGTGCGGTAAGCGCTGCGCTACCAATGGCAAATCCCTTGCCTGTTGCGGCAGTTGTGTTTCCAAGTGCATCAAGTGCATCTGTACGGTTGCGCACCTCTTCGCCAAGCTGGCACATCTCTGCATTTCCTCCTGCATTGTCGGCAATAGGGCCGTATGCATCGGTTGCAAGAGTTATACCGAGAGTGGAAAGCAACCCAACGGCAGCAATTCCAATCCCGTAAAGCCCCATGTTGAGACTTGCGGAGTCATAAGCAAATCCTGAGGAAAAACCAAAAGCCAGGGTGATACCCACAACGATTATCCCCAGTGGCACTGCTGCAGAGATCAAACCTGTACCTATACCTGTTATTATCAGGGTAGCCGGCCCTGTACTTGCCGACTCGGCAATTTTACGGGTAGGTTTGTAGGCAGAAGCTGTAAAATATTCAGTGGACTGCCCTATTGCAATACCGGCAAGCAACCCGACCACTATCGAGCCCCAGATGCCCCAGTAGTTCGGAAGTCCGAGAGCATAAAGTATAACCAGCGAAAAGACAACGATCAGTCCGGCACTTGTGTTAACGCCAATACCGAGCGATTTGAGCAGCTCTTTCTGTGTTGCACCTTCCCTGGTCCTGACGAGGAATACACCCATAATTGAAAGCATGGTTCCCACACCGGCTATAAGCATAGGAGCTATAACTGCGTTCATCTGCAGGTCCGTACCCACAAAAGCTGCTGCACCAAGAAGTGCGGTAGCAAGAATTGAACCTGCGAACGATTCAAAGAGGTCAGCGCCCATCCCGGCAACATCACCTACGTTATCACCCACGTTATCGGCAATCGTAGCGGGGTTACGCGGGTCATCCTCCGGTATTCCGGCTTCCACCTTCCCAACAAGGTCGGCTCCCACGTCAGCGGCCTTCGTATAAATACCACCGCCCACACGTGCGAACAACGCCTGTGTCGAAGCTCCCATTCCGAATGTTAGCATCGTTGCGGTAATAGTAAGAAGCTTCATGCCCATATCGGGTTCGGTCACAAATATGTTCAGCACGATGAACCAGGCCGAAATATCAAGCAATACCAGTCCCACTACTACCAGTCCCATAACGGCACCCGAGCGGAACGCGAGCCTGAGCCCCCCGTCAAGCGAGGTACGGCAGGCATTGGCTACCCTTGCTGATGCGAATGTGGCGGCTTTCATTCCGAAGAAACCCGCAAGACCCGAAAACGCACCACCGGTAAGAAATGCGAACGGCACCCAGGGATTCTGAATTCCCAGGACATAAGCCATTATGGCAAAAATTATGGTGATAATTGCAAACACAATAGCAACAACCTTGTATTGCTGGCGCAGGTAAGCTCCCGCGCCCTTGCGCACATGGGCAGCTATTGTTTTCATCATGTCAGTTCCTTCATCCTCTCCCATCATCTGCTTAAAGAAATAATAAGCAAATCCCAGGGCAAGGAGGGAACTCAACGGCACTAACCAAAAAATTAAAGGCATATCAATTCCTCCTTTTCGTTAAGTTAATAATTAATTTTGACTTTTGTATCTATTATAATCTTAATACACTGAATGACAAGTACTTATCTTTGTTATGTTAAAAAACAGTCACAAATTTAAAAAAAATACGGTATTATGAGCATGATTTCATGTGTTTATGGTCGGTTTTTTATTGCAGCAAGGGAATCGCAATGCTTTAATCATTGCCTGTTACCTGTTAAATCTTCAGGGGCAGAGCGTATTCCTGTTTCCCGGAAAACACGTGCGAGCTGGTTAGCCGCGAAGGGAAGCTGTGGTAAACTTCCCGGGCAGGATGATGCCCCACTCTTCATCCTGCCCAGGTTTCGCGGTCGAGGCTTCTGTATTGTATCGCTTCTGCAATATGCGGGGTCTCTATTGCCTTGCTCCCTTCCAGGTCGGCTATTGTACGTGATAGTTTGAGAATGCGGTCGTAAGCTCTTGCTGAGAGCCCCAGCCTGTGCATAGCATTTTTCAGCAGCAGGTTACATGCACTCCCTGTTTTACAATAAACTCCAAGCATCCTTGTGTTCATCTGGGCATTGCAGTGCAGTGCCGGGTCGGCGGCAAATCTCTCTTCCTGTATCTGCCTGGCAGCAGCAACCCTTTTGCCAACAGAAGCCGAGTCTTCTGCCCTGTCAGGCTGGCTTAGCTTTTCAAAGGGCACCGGTACAACCTCAATATGGATATCTATCCGGTCAAGCAGCGGCCCGGATATCCTGTTAAGGTATTTCCTTACCATGCCAGGCTGACATACACACTCTTTGTCCGGATGGTTATAATAACCGCAGGGGCAGGGGTTCATGGAGGCTACCAGCATGAACCCGGCAGGATAGCGCACCGAGTATCTTGCCCTGGAAATATCTACCATCCTGTCTTCCAGAGGTTGCCGCATTACCTCAAGTACATTGCGCTGGAATTCGGGAAGCTCATCAAGAAACAGGACCCCGTTGTGAGCCAGCGACACTTCACCGGGTTGTGGTACCGATCCGCCACCTGCCATTGCTACGGCACTGATGCTGCTGTGCGGCGACCTGAACGGGCGCCTGGTCATCAATGAATGGTTTGCTCCGGTTTTACCGGCCACAGAATGGATCTTTGTAGTTTCAAGAGACTCACGGAGCGTGAATGGAGGCAATATCGAGGGCAGCCTGCGTGCAAGCATGGTCTTGCCAGATCCGGCCGAACCTATCATCAGCATATTGTGGCCGCCTGCTGCCGCAATCTCCAGCGCTCTCTTCACATTTTCCTGCCCCCTGACATCAGAAAAATCCTCTCCCTGCTCTTTAACTCCCTGCATGAAGTCATGACGGGCATCAACCATGATGCGCCGCAACTGCCGCTTCCCACTCAAAAAATCAGAAACCTCTTTCAGCCGGGTAGCCCCATACACCTCCAGTCCACTCACCACGGCCGCTTCACGTGCATTCTGTTCCGGCAAAATAAACCCACGGAATCCCTCACCTGCAGCCCTGACAGCTATTGGCAAAGCCCCCTTTACCGGACGCAGGCTTCCATCGAGCGACAACTCGCCCATGATAATATATTCGCCCAGGTCAGCGCCAGGTATCTGACCCGATGCCGCCAGTATCCCGACAGCAAGAGTAAGATCGTATGCTGTCCCCTCTTTACGTATGCCTGCAGGAGCCATATTAATTACTATACGCCGCCCGGGCATTCTAAAGCCGGTATTTTCAAGAGCTGTGGTTATCCGCTGCTGGCTCTCCCTTACGACATTGTCGGGCAGGCCAACCATAAAAAAGCTGACCCCACGGGTAATACTCACCTCTACTGTAACAATGATGGCATCTATGCCGCTAAGAGCTGAACCAAAGGTTTTGACAAGCATTACACAACGGCTTTTCCGGGCCCCTGTGGGGGCGGTGTTTTATCAGTACCTGATGCAGCGGACTGAAAAGCCGAAGGCCTTGTCGTTTATCGACCTGTATATACCCTCTTCGTTAATATCAACTCCCCTCCTCCAGGCATGCCCGTCTTCCGCTTCTGTGGAAGTCCAGAAATAGCCTGAATTGCCGATCCGGTTGAAGGTGCCGGTAACAAACCTGTTCCCTCCCCTCAGCGCCTCAAATCCGGTATCACCATCAGTCTGCAACCGCTGCCCGGCGCCTGCGCCCCTCCAGAGAATCTCACCTGCATCTTCACGGGTCATGCCCAGGTAGATCTCCAGTATTTTCCACTCGCTGTCGGACGGGATGTGCCATCCCGGGGGACATATTCCCTGCGGGCTCTCCCGGCTGCTGTACTGCATGGCCTCTCCCCACTGGTACAGTCCGCCATACTTATCACAAAGAACAGGGTTGTTGTCGTAACAGTACTTTTCAATCACACCGTTATCCTTCTGGTTGATCCTGCCGTCAATCATTTCACCCCTGTTCATGTTCTCAACCATCCACACTTGTTCGCCAAGCCTCAGGGTGCGGTAAACAGTTCCGTCGGTCGTGTCGGTAAATATCCCGTACAGATCATTACCCGCTCCGTCAGGCTCCTTGTCGCATGAAAGCCAGTGCAGTGCCACAGCAATCATCAGGGCGAAGCAAGTAACCCTGAAAAACAAAGCAACCCCACTTTTCATATTCAATTTACAAATTTTTTTCAATAAACCCGATCAGCGCATGGATTATTTTTATATGTAATTCCTGTATCCTGTCTGAGTATCCGTCATGCGGCACCCTGATCTCAACATCAGCAAGCCCCGCAAGCCTTCCCCCGTCCCTGCCGGTTAAGGCTACCACCTTCATTCCTTTATCCCGGGCACAACAGGCAGCTTTTACCACATTTTCAGAATTGCCGCTCGTGCTGATTACCAGCAATATATCATTTCTGCCTCCAAATGCCTCAATAAACCGGGAAAATACACTTTCAAACCCATAATCGTTTGCCGTACATGTAATGTGTGACGGGTCGCTTATTGCAATTGCGGCAAGGGGCCGCCGGTCATCCCTGAAGCACCCGGTCATCTCCTCTGCAAAATGCATAGCATCACACATCGATCCCCCGTTGCCGCAGGAAATTATCCTTCCTCCGCCGTTGAGCGACTGCAACATTAGACGGCCTGCGGTTTCAATTTTTTCAAAGCCGGCCGGATCTTCAATGAACCGGTCAAGCATCAGGCGTGCCTCTTCAAAACCCTGTCTCAGATCATCCATTCAATATAAACTTCATAAATAAGATACTCGATGCTCGGGTACATAAACCCCATCTACCAGTGATATACGCAAAACAATGATAAAAGTAACACTTTTTAATTACTAAAACAGAATCGGCTATCGTAAAGCCAGTCTTTTCAAGGCCTCTGCGCAGTTTTTTAAAAAAAGCCAAATTTGCGTTAACTTTGCAAAAAAAAGAAGAGATGATTGCCAGATTCTTCAGATTGCCCAAAACAAAGCAGTTCCATTATAAGCCAAGGTATTTTGATGAGCGTAAGGAGGCCCTGGATAAAAGGATTGCACAGATAAAAGCCGAGTTGGGTGTTACCGGCGATAAGCCGGGTGAGGACAAGTATTTCAGGAGCGATTACAAAAGCAACATCAAGGGGCAGATGAAAGGATATTTCAAGCATGCAAAAAAACAAAGGCATGCATCCAACATCAGGCTTCTGATAATCCTGCTGGTACTTCTTGCACTTGCCTGGTACATCATATATTTTTAGTTACGGGCATGACAGACATCATTCAGTTACTCCCTGATTCAGTCGCCAACCAGATTGCAGCAGGCGAGGTGATCCAGAGGCCTGCTTCGGTTGTAAAGGAGCTGATGGAAAATTCGGTTGATGCCGGAGGGACAGTGATAAAAGTACATATCCGCGAAGCAGGAAAAAACCTTGTACAGGTTACCGATAACGGCTGTGGGATGAGTGAGACAGATGCCAGGCTCTCGGTCGAGAGGCATGCCACCTCAAAGATCAGGGAGGCAGGCGACCTGTTTGCAATAAAAAGCATGGGATTCAGGGGAGAAGCACTTGCCTCGATTGCAGCCGTGGCTGAGCTGGAAATACAAACAAGAAGAAGCGGCGACGAGGTGGGTACCCTGATCAGCGTAAGAGGCTCTGAATTTGTTAAACAGGAACCTTCCGCTTGTAAGCAGGGTTCAAGGTTCACGGTCAGAAACCTCTTTTTTAACATCCCCGCACGCCGGAAGTTCCTCAAAACCAACTCAACCGAATTAAAACATATAATTACTGAATTTCAGCGCATTGCCCTGGCAAATCCACAAATAGAGTTTGTGCTCGCTAACGAAGGGACCGAAATACTCCACCTGCCCCCTGCCGGTTACAGGCAACGGATAATCCACACTTTCGGAAAGAACATTAACCAGTATCTTGTCGCTGTAAACACAGTAACCAGCATGGTGTCGGTGAATGGCTTCATTGCCAAACCAGGATATGCCAAAAAATCGTACGGCGAACAGTTCTTTTTCATCAACAGCCGCTTCATGAGGCATCCATGGCTGCATAAGGCTGTCATGAAGGCATATGAAAAACTGATCCCACCCGATACTATTCCCTCCTATTTCATCTGGCTCGAAGCCGATCCGGCCTCGATCGACGTAAATATCCATCCCACCAAGACAGAGATCAAGTTTGAAGATGAAAAAGCCATATGGCAGATACTTATGGCATCGGTAAAAGAATCTCTTGGCAAGTTCAACCTGGTGCCCTCAATTGATTTCGATACCCGGGGGAAGATTGACATCCCCTATGGCCGGCCTGACAATGAACCTCCATACCCGGAGATAAAGGTTAACCCTGACTACAATCCCTTCGACAATGCCACCGGCAGTTCGTCCAGGCAGGCAGGTCACAGCACTCACAGAAGCCGGTTAGGTAACTGGGAGGATCTCTACAGGGGATTTGAGCAGGAAAAGACCGGGAACGGCTCCTTACCAGACATGCCGCCCGGGAGCGGCGAAGATGCTGCTGTTGGGAAGGAACGGGGCCAGGAGGGACGCGAAAGCGGACTGCCTGCCCTGATACAGTTAAAAAGCCGGTATATACTGTCGCCTGTAAAATCGGGAATCATGATCATTGACCAGAAGCGTGCCCATGAGCGGATCCTGTTTGAAAAGTTTTTGAAGACAATTAAATCAGGAACCGGGGTGGCACAGCAGCAACTCTACCCGGTTAGCATGGAGCTGAGTGCAGCCGATTACCAGTTAATAAAAGAGCTTGCACCCGACCTTGCCGGTTTTGGTTTTGACATAAGGGATTTCGGGCGTAACACCATCATTATTTCGGGATGCCCTGTTGATGCCTGTGGCGCCGATCCGGCCGGAATGATCGGCGATCTTATTGCTGCTGCCAATTCACAGGAGATTACCCTGGGAGAGAGCAGAAACGAAAAGATAGCCCTCAACCTTGCAAGGTCATCGGCCATAAACTATGGCAGGCTTTTGAAGAGAGAAGAGATGCAGGAGATAATCGACATGCTTTTTGCCTGTGACATGCCCAACTATTCGCCCGAAGGGAAACCCGTTATCACCATCATAAACCATGACGAGATTGAGCAGAAGTTTAAGCGGCTGCAACAGTCCGGTTCATAACTGCCAGGAGCTTAATTTGCTTCGAAATTTTAAATAATTGATTACCATTTATTACTTTTACAGTCTGACAGGAACCAAAAGGCCTGTTGAATTTACCGGTGACGCTCCCGTCGGGGAGAATGACACCAAAACGAAATGACCATGTTTGCAGGACGATATGGCGGGATACCGCTGGTAGTTAAAAACCTTCTTATTATTAACATTATAATGCTGCTCGCCGATTTTGTGATGAGCAGCACTTTTGATGTGCAGCTTACCCGTGTGCTTGGACTCTACTATTTCGAATCGGAACTCTTCAGGCCTTACCAGATCATCACCCACATGTTTATGCACGGCGGGCTTGCGCATTTGTTCTTTAACATGTTTGCCCTCTGGATGTTCGGCAGGGTACTTGAATCGGTATGGGGAAGCAGGAGGTTTCTCGTGTACTACTTTGTTACCGGGCTTGGTGCAGCAGCTCTTCATACATTTGTCAATTATCTCGAAATATCGTCGATGGTAAATGATGCAAAAGCATTTATTAACACACCATCTCCCGAACTTTTCCAGGCTTATATAAGCGAGCACATTACAAGGCCCAACCGGCAGGTATATGACTTTATAACAAGCTGGTCGTACGATCCCGACAATCAATCCTATATATCACAGGCCGTCACGATGGTTGAGAACAGCCTCAGGCACAGGATGAACATCCCCACTGTAGGTGCTTCAGGTGCGGTATTCGGTGTTTTGCTTGCATTCGGCATGTTATTCCCAAATACCAGGTTGATGCTTCTGTTCCCACCCATACCAATAAAGGCCAAATATTTTGTTATCGCCTACGGTTGTATTGAGCTTTATCTCGGACTGACAAGGCCTGGTAGTAATATCGCCCATTTTGCACACCTCGGCGGAATGATCTTTGGTTTTTTGCTTATAAAATTCTGGCAGAGAAACACAAGAAACTTTTACTGATCACGTTTCAGGATGGAAATATCCTGCCTGATCAAACAAAAACCGATAATGTTCGTTTTACGTGAGGTTTTGCTGTCAAACCTGACAATTAACAGTGCCGGCAAACGGCCTGGTTTAAATAATCATCTTAAAGATGAGTATAGCTGAAGAAATAAAGACATCATTCCGGAAAGGGACCATGCTGACCAAGCTTATCTACATCAATCTCGCGGTTTTTGTATCCGTTAAGCTTGTCCAGGTAGCTTTTTTCCTGTTCAGTACAGGTCAGCCCGGGGCCTTTTTCCTGATAGACTGGCTGGCCGTGCCGGCAAGTATCGAGGGCCTCATCTCCAGGCCCTGGACCGTCTTTACATATATGTTCCTTCACGAAGGCTTCCTTCACATACTGTTTAATATATTATGGCTTTACTGGTTTGGAAGGATCTTCCTTGAGTACCTTGACGAGAACAAGCTCCTGGGCGTATACCTCCTGGGCGGACTAGCGGGGGCTGCGCTCTACATCTTTGCATTCAACGTGTTTCCTGCCTTTGCACAGGTCCTTCCGGTTTCGCGTGCGCTGGGAGCATCGGCTGCAGTACTCGCGGTGGTGATATCCATTTCAGTATATGTGCCAAACTACACGATCAACCTGGTATTCATTGGCCCGGTAAGGCTTAAATATATAGCGGCCTTCATGATAGTCCTTGACCTGATAAGCATTGCCGGGAGTAATGCCGGCGGGCACATAGCACATTTGGGGGGGGCACTTTTCGGATGGCTCTTTATAAGGCAGTACAGAAAAGGGAAGGATCTCACAAGAGGCATCAACATCCTGTTCTTTAAAATCTCATCATGGCTTAAGCCCGGCAAAAAACTGAAAGTTGAGTACCGCAAGCCACAGAATGATTTTGAGTATAACAGGCAAAAAGCCAAAAGGCAGCAAAAAATAGACGACATACTCGACAAGATATCCAAATCGGGTTATGAAAGCCTTTCCAAAGAAGAAAAAGAGATACTGTTCAGGGTAAGCAATAAATCCTGATGTCAACCGGCAGAACAAAAAACCAGTAAAAAGTTTTGTATTTTTATACATCAATGCCTGTACAATACATCGGTATGTAAAGGAGAAACACCGCAATAACTGAAAAACCTGTTTAAGGTTGAATAAATCACTTTCCCGGCAGGCAAAATGCCGGCCACGTTAAAGGAGGCATACAAACGGGAAAGGTTAATGATTGACATAGCTGGCAAATGAAGAAAAACAGGTCAAAAAACATAAATAAGTCCGGTCGCGACCGTAAAATATGGACAGCCATATCGTCGAGGCTGGGGGTGTTGTTACATAATACAGTACTTCTTGTTAATATCATTTTTGTAATACTGCTGCTTCTCTCATACCTCTCCACACGAACCAGTCCCCAGGACCTGTGGGTGCTTTCATTTTTCGGCCTGGCTTATCCATTCTTCCTGTTTGCAAATATTGTATTTGTGATATACTGGAGCCTGAAGAAAAGGCTGGTTTTACTCTATTCACTTATTGCCATCCTCATCGGATACAGCCACATCGGAAACACGTTCCAGGTAAGGTTCTCCCAGAAACAGCCGGCCGATTTCCGGAACACCTTCACCTTTCTTTCATATAATGTGAGGCTATTCAACCTCTACCGATGGATAGACGACGAGACTGTTAAGCAGCAGATATATAATTTTCTGCTTGGCGAAGATCCGGACGTATTGTGCATACAGGAATATTTTTACAACGTAAACGATCCCTGGAACAATTCGAGGGAGTTTGAAAGGCTGCATGAAAGGTACAGCCATATTGCATACTCAAGTTCAAACAGAAAAGATTTCAACTTCGGGATTGCCACTTTCAGCAGGTATCCAATCGTAAACAAAGGAGTCATTGAGTTCGTTAACAGCAGCAATATAAGCATCTACACCGACATAGCCATTAACAGCGACACTGTAAGGGTGTTCAACAGCCACCTGCAATCAGTACAATTCACCCAGGAGAACATAAATTTTCTTGACAGCCTTGGGAAACATGACAACAGGAGGAACATTGACGGACTCCGGGATATAGGAGGTAAGCTCAGGACAGCCTACATCAGGCGCTCAAGACAGGTGGAGATCATTTCCGGGCATATAGATGAGTCCCCCTACCCGGTAATAGTCACAGGCGACTTCAACGACACTCCTGTATCATACACATACAGGATGCTTCGCCGCCTGGGGCTCGAAGACGCTTTTGTAAGGTCGGGGAGCGGAATAGGTGGTACATACGTAACAAGCATCCCGCTATTGAGAATAGATTATATACTGCACAGCAAGGAACTGGAATCGTTCTATTTCGATTCACCACGTATTGAGCTGTCCGACCATTATCCGCTCAAATGTGAATTCTCCTTCAAAAATACAGCTGCCGTCAGTACCCGGGAATAAAAGGCCCCCTTTATTATTTCAGTAAAAACAGGTGGAACCTTTAAGGGCCCGGGGGTATCAGCAGTCGCATTACCTGGATTTCAACGTAACTGACAATCGTCCGGGTTTAACGGGATTTTTGCCATATCCCTGCAATATTATCAGGGTCAGAACGGGAGGTTGTCCAGATCGGCATTACCTCCGGTAAGGATAATGCCGACACGTTTACCGGCAAAAAGTTCCCTGTTGCCTGTCAGTACGGCAAGAGGCACAGCTGATGAAGGCTCAATTACAATTTTCATCCTTTCCCATACAAGACGCATTGCACTGATTATCTCCTTTTCTGAAGCACAAATTACATCGTCAACATACTCCATCATAATATTGAAAGTCAGCTGCCCCAATGATGTAAGCAATCCGTCAGCCACTGTGTCTGGCGGTAAAGCCGGCTGAAGCACACCTGTTTTGAATGACCGGAATGCATCGTCGGCATTTTCAGGTTCGGCTGCTATTACCCTGCATCGCCCACTCATATTCTTAGCAGCAATTGCTGTTCCGCTAAGAAGGCCTCCTCCGCCAACCGGGACAATCACGACATCAGGCCGGCCTGCCTCTTCTATCAGCTCCTTTACCGCTGTTGCCTGTCCGCATATCACATCAAAATTGTTGTATGGATGAACGATTGTGGCACCTGTTCGTGCCAACACCTCTTCCAGCGTTTTCTCACGTGACTCCAGGGTCGGGGCACAAAATGTAATATCGGCGCCGTATCCTGATACGGCTTTTTTCTTAACCGGTGGAGCCGTTTCCGGCATCACGATGTGGGCTCTTATCCCCCTGTTGGATGCGGCGAGGGCAAGTGCGGCAGCATGATTGCCTGAAGAGTGTGTGGCTACACCTTTCAGCGCAGAATCATTATCCATTGCAAATACAGCATTGGTGGCGCCCCTGAACTTGAAAGCGCCGGCTTTCTGGAAGTTTTCGCACTTAAAAAGTACTTCACAGCCGGCGATTCTGTCAATTGCCCGGCAGGTAAGCACGGGGGTGCGGTGCACCCACCCTGCTATCCTGTTGTGTGCCTCCAGCACATCAGTCCATCCTGGTACCTTCATATTACAATATTCATTGTTACCTGTTTTTTACATCCCTGTCAAGCTGCATCAGCGTAAAGGAAAAACATAACACCCATCGCCATTGTAGCAAGTGTGGCTCTTGTTTTTGACTTCATTTTAATTTGGTTGTGGTTAATAATTCTTATAACTTACTTTCACATCACGGACTGCTGGAAGCAGCCTGGCAGGACCGGTGCCTGAAAAGCATCGTTAAATTAACCTTTTTCCATTAACTTTGTACAAATTTCAAGATATTTAAGTGATGTACGACAAAGAAAAAGAGATAGTAGAGAACGCCTGGGAAAAGAGGGAATTACTCGAAAGTAAAGAGGTTACGGGAACAATTGAGGCTATAATTGATAAGCTTGACAGGGGAGAGATAAGAGTAGCCGAACCTTCAGAGAACGGCTGGAAAGTAAACGACTGGGTAAAAAAAGCCGTTATCCTCTATTTCCCCATACGAAAAATGGAGATTTCGGAGGCCGGCCCACTGGAGTTTCATGACAAAATGAGCCTCAAGAAAGGTTATGACCATGCAGGAGTAAGGGTTGTACCGCATGCCATTGCCAGGTACGGTTCATACCTGGCGAGGGGGGTTGTGATGATGCCATCCTACGTAAACATTGGTGCCTGGGTTGGAGAAAACACGATGGTTGATACCTGGGCCACCGTTGGTTCATGCGCTCAGATAGGGAAAAATGTCCATCTTAGCGGAGGGGTGGGCATAGGAGGAGTTCTGGAGCCTGTTCAGGCCGCTCCGGTTATAATTGAGGACAACTGTTTTATAGGTTCCCGCTGTATTGTTGTTGAAGGTGTACGGGTGGAGAGTGAAGCTGTACTGGGAGCCAATGTAGTCCTAACCATGTCTACCAGGATAATTGATGTTACCGGAAGCACACCTGTTGAGATGAAGGGGGTGGTACCCGGAGGTTCGGTGGTCATTCCCGGCACATTTCCCAAAAAGTTTCCGGCCGGCGAATACCAGGTCCCTTGTGCCCTTATCATAGGGAAAAGAAAAAGGTCGACTGACCTTAAAACATCCCTCAATGAAGCACTGAGGGAGTACAGCGTATCTGTGTAGCCTTCAGTGAACCGGGAAACCCAATTAAACCCAAAGCCATGAACGAGGATATTGACAAAGCCCTTGAAACGCTTCAAAAGGGTGGTATCATTCTTTACCCTACCGACACCATATGGGGCATAGGATGCGATGCAACCGACAGCAGTGCGGTAAAGAGGGTCTTTAACATAAAAAACCGGGAGGACACCAGGCAAATGCTGATCCTTATAGACAAGGCATCAAATATCAGCAAAT
>SLRB01000104.1 GCA_007131165.1 Bacteroidales bacterium
ATGGCTAATGATCAGCAGCTTTTATGATCAAACTTATAATCTTTCTGTTGTTAAAACAACCATGGAACCAGGGTATTGCACATCTCCGTCTTCTTCGGCTGTTATAAATATCCTTGTTGGTTTCAGGGTAGATACTGTTTCAAAAGATGCTTTGAGCCTTATCGAACTGGTTAACAGTCCTACATTTCTCGTTGATCCACGATCTGTCTCCATCCAGACTACATAATGTTTTTTAGGTGGTTGTAGTCTGTATATTTCAGCAAGATTTTTTATTTCCATATTAAGGACATAATTATCGTTTTTGTCTTTTTTAACTTTCACAGCTCCTTCTGCAGCCGGAACAACCGAAGATTTTAAAAAATATGCCTTTTCTGTACATGAATTAATTGTAAATAACAGCAGTGTAGCAAACATCCCTAAAACCAATGATTTTGCCAGATAAGTCATCTTTATTGTTTTCATAGCTTCTGTTTTTTTAATTAAACCTCTATCTGAGATTCCTTTTGTGCATACTATGCACCTTACAAAGGTGGGCCTTTAAAATCCGGGAAGTGTTACATAAATTCACAAATAAATTATACATTTTACAAACCAGATTCAACTAATATTGCCTCACCCCCATTGGGACACTTATTTTTGAATTTCCGGGAAAATTTTTGAATTGTTTGCCGACCTTCTTAAAGATTTTCAAGAATAGTAATCAGCTCCATTTCTGTTGTTTTGAGTTTATATGCCAGAATTTCTATCATTATCTTTTCTTTTCCTTCGTAATATTGCAAATCTTCATCGGTAATCAATGGAAATTTCTGTTTGAGTTTCTCCTTTTTCAGGCTCCAGTATCCATTTGAATTAGTATGCATAATGCCTCATTTTATATTTCAACGGAATCATCGAATAAATGTACGTCAGCCTGGTAAAGTAACAGTTACATAATTTGATGAAAAATTTACATTATTCACGCATTTCCTGGTAAACTGTACATTTTTGTTAATTGAGGCTTAATTATCAGCTAATTAGTTTATCCCCTTTTTTAACATAGCCAAATTCTATTCCATTTTATACCAGAGTGAAATACGTCCATACCTGTTATATTAATTTTGTAACTCTTTTCATGAATTATATAAAGAAATTTAAACCAGGTTGCTTCATCTTTGAATTATAATGCATATAGACAATTTTTCAGGGCAGTCATCTTAGTCGAGAATTAATCATTAACTGATAAATTAATACCCAGCACTCTCAATATTGATTCAATTTGCATTTTAAACGGCAACATTACTTACCGTAAACATTCTGAAGAGGCAAATGAGGTAACTCTTAATGAGGGTTGTTTAATATTTACCAGTTACAATTCCTATATCATTTTTCCTCCGGTAACCACCTGTAAGTTTCATAACCCTGCCTACCGGAACATCCTCTGTTATTCCAAATTTAAAAATATACTTATCCTGAACATATAGCCTGGTGGAAATACCAATACCAGCCAGGTAAAAATTTTCACCGGTGTAATACTTAAGTGTATCGACCTCTTCTGGTGGCTTTTCAAGGTATCGGATCCGGTTAAACCGCACTGCAGAAATTAATTTGGTTGAACGGCCGAATTCTGTATTGACCTTGAATATGCGGGTGGCTTTGCCTGCCCAATAATCCTGAGTGTTAAATTTGAACTGCATAAAGTCGGTTGACCATACTGAATCAGAGTTTTCAAAGGCAACCTGAATAAAAAACAACACATCGGTTATGTACCCCCTCTGCTGCGTACCAACCGTTCAGATTCCTTAACAAGTAATGAATCAAAGATTTGGTTTTCATGAATCAGTAAAAGATTTCTGATAGTGGACTGGCGGGTTTTGATATGAAATCTGTTTCCTGTCCTGGACAAAAAGTTTTGTGATGCCACAATAGTGTCACCAATCGAGTATCCAAAGGGGTCGAGGGTCGTGATTTTAATATTTCTGATGATTTTACCTTCAAAGGAGCTGTATGGCTTTTGTACAAGTTTTCTTCCCTGTCCTGTCCGGACGGGTCCCGGTGCAACCGGTTTGTAAAATAGCCGGAACATGAATTTTGTAAACTTACTTCGTTCGGAATATGATTCTATATTCTCGTAAAGGTGAGTAGAATCATTCCTCTGATCATAATGGAGCGTGTCTTTTTCTAAAAAATTCTCCCGCGTAAACGAGATATCATTGTTACACAATTGAATTGACAAGCAGAATTATAACAGTTGTATTCAGAATTTGTAAGGTAAAATTAGTTAATTCGTTTTTGGCCGACTTGCAATAGTCAAAAGGAAAACAGTTTCTTCAAGGGGGGTTAGCTGGTACTTAACTTTTTCAGTGATTGTAATAAAATGGTCTTTATCCACGATTACTGATTCTTTTGGGGTATTTAATCTTAGCTTCCCCTCCAGTAGCTGAATGGTAATTGAATCGTCTGACTGGAAAGAAGTGATTTCTGTTTTGTCCAGCAATGCTGTAATCAGTATCTTGATGTCGCTCTTGTTAACCAGAATGACTGATTTAAGGTTCTTACCGGAAGAAACGAGACTACTTTTCATATTGTTAATCAAATCAAATAGGTTGATTTTTATCGATGAAAGGTCAATGAGTCTGTCATCATGAAAAAGACTATTGTGTTCCAGTGTCCCTGATTGCATGATGGATAATGATTTACTTAATTATTGTCAGCAATTATTTTGTTTATACTTTTCAAGGAAGCTCTGGAAAGTACTACTCCTGTTTATTTGGTTAAATTAATTTTTAAGTGTTGTGTAATCTGTCGCAACCCTGTTTGCTTTATAATTAATGAAAGTTTAGGAAGCTTTTATGATACCTTTAAATTGTCAATTTCCTCTTCAACTTTTTTGGTTGTATGCTTCATTCCTTTATGAAATCTCCCGGATATTCTGTCAAGAAATTCATTGTAATTATCCTTTACAGATTCCACATAATAGTTTCCCTTTTTTGAAATATTTTTCCTTGTAACTGAGCCTTTATCTGGTGCAAACAAAATACCTAAGACTGCGCCGGCAACTGCACCAAAGATCACCCCACAACATACTTTTGATAAACTCATGGTTTTCGAATTTTAATTTATAATTAAGATGTTCGTTTTAACCTCTTCTGCCCTGAATTACTCTGAATAAAATAGCTATAAGCGCAATAACAAGAAGAACATGGATGATGCCTCCTGCACTGTAGCCAATAAATCCGACTGCCCATCCAATTATCAGTATTACAGCTATGATATAAAGTAGATTTCCCATGATTTCTGTTTTTTTAGGTTTATAATATTTGTAATTGTGCCGGGATTCGTTGATACCCCGATCTGTTTCTTCAAACAAACAGTATAATTATACTATCACTGAACAAAGATCAGCTTTTTATCTGCAGGTATTGTTACAAAATAAATACGAAGATTTACATAATTCATGTATTTTATTGGCAGCAAGTGTGCCGGGGATTTTCCGTATTCAATCAAATATCCGCTCGACAATGCCTACGGAATGATGCTACTTTCAAAACTTCTGCTGACTGAAAGCGCTGTAAATTTTTTGGTAGAGCTCAAATACAGAATAAGAACCCCGTGCCGCCAGGTACGGAATATCCTGTACATAACGGCAAAGTTAAACTGGTTTATCTAACATCATCTACAGATATTTATAAATACCTTTCTTGGTGAAGATATAATCTGTGAATGTTGTAAAGTTATTCTAAAATGTTATAACGTTTTCTATCATTAGCATCCTCACCTTTGTACAATAAAAAATGCAAGTCTCTACTCGTATGAGATAAAGGAGCCGATCCTTATTATGGTAGGGAAAGAAAATGAAATCACCACTCCTGATGTAGACCTTGTAGATCCATGAAAAAATAAAGAGTTCCACCATTCACATTATTGATCATGCCGGGCATTTAAGCAATATGGAAAATCCGGAACAATTCAATAATCAACTTAGGAAGTTTTTTGAAACATTAAAAAATATACAATGGAATTACTTACAAAAGAATTGATTCAGGAGCTTCTGGCAGCAGATCAGGCGCCTTGTCTTTCCATATATATGCCTACGCACCGAAAGCATCCTGAAAATCTTCAGGATATAATTCTTTTTAAAAATCTTGTCCGGCAGTTGAAAAAATCCCTGTTGCAAAAATATTCAGCCAGTGAGGTACAAAAACATCTTGAACCTTTCGAAACTCTTGCTGACGATAATAATACCTGGAATCACACATTTCACGGTCTGGCCGTTTTTAGTGCAACCGGTTTGTTTAAAGTTGTCGGTGTACATAAATCGTTTGAGGAATTGGCAATAGTGGCCGACAGTTTCCATACCAAGCCACTGCG
>SLRB01000273.1 GCA_007131165.1 Bacteroidales bacterium
CATATCATCGTCAAAACCCGCAGTCTGCCTCAACCGTACAGCGTCCTTTTCGGTCGTAACCAGAACCCTGCATCCACCACCGTCCGCCTCCCAGGCCTTCCTTATCCTTGCAACATCCTTACCTGAAAACATATGGTGGTCGGCGAACCTGAGGTGGTTGATCCGGGGACATATATCACGTACATGCCCTTCAAACGGCTCCGGTGATACTATTCCCGTTACCATAAGTATGCGGGCTTCAGGTTTGGTAATCTCCCTTTCGGGGAAGGGTACGCCCTGTTCAAAAACCGGGCGGGGAATTCCATACGAAAAGGTAGTGAAGAAATGTGACTGCCAGGGGAATAAATTCAGATCTTTCATGATGATTCTCCTCTCAATAGGTGATATACCGGGAGGACATTTGGTAACAATAACTATTGCCGCCCTGTTTTTTGCTGCACCAAATTCCCTCAGGCTTCCGGCAGGGAGCAGCATATCATCTTTTAACTGCCGGGAATGGTCGATCAGCAGGATCGACAGTCCGGGCCGGACCCACCTGTGCTGAAAAGCGTCATCAAGCAGTACAGCATCAAAAGAACTGCTGTAACGGCAGAGTTTTTCTATACCCCGTACCCGGTTCCCGTCAACTGCTACTTCGATATCAGGAAACTTCCTTTTGATCTGCAAAGGCTCATCGCCAACAGCATTAACTTCCGATTCGGTAGACACCACAGCAAAACCTCTTGTCTTTCTCTTATATCCTCTGCTAAGTACGGCGACGGCAAATCTGTCCCTGAGCAATGAAGCAATATACTCAACGTGCGGGGTTTTGCCTGTTCCGCCAACAGTAATGTTTCCAACCGAAATAACCGGAAAAGGAAATTCGCGCGATTTTAATATGCCCCAGTTAAAGCAGGTGTTACGTATATAAACACCCGTCCCGTATAGAACCGATAAAGGAGCCAATAAGTTTCTAAGCGCAGGGTTAAGGGGATATCGCATATATCTGATCAGTTTTTGGTCATCGCGGCAACCGGCCTGTCTTTCAATAAACCATGATCTCAAAAGGCATTCTTGCCTGCACACCCTGGTATTCAAACGCGCGCTGCAAGGTCTCATAATGGCGGTATAGTGATCCGTGATTCCCTGCCAGCCTCATCCTCACGCCTCCGCTGAGGCTCCTGAGCAGCTCTTCCAGCGGGTCCCTCTGTACAGGGAGCGACAGTACGCGGTAATGCTCAAGGTCTCCTTCCTCAACCGCAATCTCAATGGCACGCGCCAGTCCGCCATACTCATCAACCAGTCCGAGTTCTTTAGCATCATACCCACTCCAGACACGGCCCTGCCCAAGCTCATCAACCCTGTCAGCATCCATATCGCGTCCGTCAGCTACCCTCTGGGTGAACGTCCGGTACACATCTTCGACACCCTCCTGGAGAATTTCTCGCTCTGCCGGGGTGAGCGGCCGGTACATACTGCCCAGATCGGCAAACCGGTTTGTTTTGGCAACATCAACAGTAATGCCAAGCTTGTCATTTAAAAACTCGCTGGCATCAAGCAAAAGTCCGAAAACCCCGATCGATCCGGTTATCGTATGCGGGTTGGCAACTATCCTGGTAGCCGGGGCCGCGATATAATAACCTCCTGATGCAGCCAGGTCGCCCATCGATACGATAACAGGCTTTTCATTGGCCGCCAGCTCTACCTCCCTCCATATTACCTCAGAATCCAGTGCACTTCCCCCCGGAGAGTTAACCCTGAACACAATGGCTTTTACTGTAGTATCCCTGCGGGCCTGGCGCAGCGCCCTCGATATGCGCACCGACCCGATTGTAAGATCCGATCCTTCACCTGGGCCAATCGCTCCTTCGGCAAAAACGATTGCAAGTTTTTCGCGGGGCAGCCCCCTGCCTTCGCGTTGTTTGGGCACCCTGGTATACTGGGCAATGTTCACCGACCTTATGTCTTCATCCTCTTCCAGGCCGGTCATTTCCTTCAGCTTTGACAGAATCTGGTCTCTGTACATAAGGCCGTCAACAAGTCCGTGCTCAAGGGCAGATTCCGCACTTCTTACCAGCAACCCTTCTGCGATCTCATCAAGCCGGTCAACTGAAATATCCCTCGTACGCGACACTCCTCCGGTAATAACATCCCAGATAGAGGAGAGGTATGTCATCACCTGCTCCCTGTTCTCCTCGCTCATGCTCTCATACATGAAGGGTTCTACAGCCGACTTGAACTCGCCGTGCCTGATAATCTGCGGCTCAAGCCCCAGCTTTTCGAGTGTCCCCTTGAAGAACATTATTTCAGAGCGCAGGCCTGTCCACTGGATCAGTCCGGTTGGTGTAAGGTAAACATGATCGGCTACCGAGGCAAGGTAATAGGCGCTTTGGCTGTAATTGTCGGCATATGCCAAAATAAACTTGCCCGACTCCCTGAAATCTTCCAGGGCATCCCTGATCTCTCCCAGCGTTGATATCCCGGCCTGGGGGATTGATATCTCGATAAATATCCCGTCTATATTTTCATCTTTCTTTGCCTTTTCAATATTTTCAAGAATATCATATAGTCCGAGCCGCGAAACGGGCTGCATGTTGATGTAATCAAATCCGTCAAAAGGATTCTTAGATGCACGGTCAACTATGGGCTGATCAAGCTTCATATGGAGCACCGTATTGGACCTGACTTCAACTGCCTTGTCGGCGGAGGATATCATCACACCTATTATGCCCATAAAAATGAAAAAGATGAACACGAACCCTATCAGGACTCCGAGAACTGAGGCAAGAAGGAATTTCAAAAAGCTTTTCATAATTGATTAATTTTAGTTTTGGCCAACGAAAGGATGTCAGCCGGGTAATTTGGATGCTTATTACGGGAGTATAAAAATATGACAAATAATCCATTTGATTAAAACAAATGCGTGGCATTTTACAATAAGTACAATACCCTGAACCACAGGCTGCATATCTGGCCCGGTTTATCCCGGCCATGTATGTTACCGGCAGGGCCTGCAGCAAAAGCAGGTGAACTTTTTGCAGTCTGGCATATAACCCTGAGCCGGTGGATTTAAAACTTGCATTTTAAAAATCGCAATTATATATTTACCACAACTTTTCAAAACAGGATGGGAGGAATATATCTTTTGCTTGGCGGCAATATTGGCAACAGGGCTTCGTACCTTAAAATGGCCGCTGAAAAAATATCAATGCTGATAGGTAAAATAACCGGAAAATCCTCCGTCTATGAAACCGAACCCTGGGGTTTCCGGCACGAAACTCCCTTTTTCAACCAACTGCTCATTACCGATACCCGGCTTGAACCAGATACACTGCTGAAAGCCCTGAAGGCAATTGAAGATAAACTTGGCCGCATAAGAAGTGATAAGGAGTATTCGGCACGAACCATTGATATCGACATCCTCTTTTATAACGACAGGATAATCAGGCAAAGCAACCTGATAATACCACATCCCGAACTGCACAAAAGACGTTTTGCCCTTGAACCTCTTGCTGAGGTGAACCCCACGCTGGTACACCCGGTATTCAAGAGGACTGTAGCCGACCTGCTTTCAGAGTGCGCCGACAACAGCAGTGTTCGAAAACTGCAGAAGGGTGAAATTGAGAGGAATTAACGTGTCAGGACAAGATAACATCACTCCTTGCCCCCGAAAGCAAGATCGCCCGCATCACCAAGGCCGGGAACGATATAACCCTTTACCGTAAGCTCATCATCAATGGCTCCTACCCAGACTGTAATATTTCTTGAAGGCAGATGCTTCTTTAAATAATCCAATCCTTCTCTGCTGGCGATGATCGCAACTATATGCGTTTGTGCCGGTGTGCCCTTCGAAAGGAGGGCCCTGTAGGCAATTACCGACGATGATCCGGATGCCAGCATCGGATCAGTAAGAATTAATATTTTTCCGTCAAGCTCCGGTGCCGACATGTGCTCAAACTTAATGTCAAACGTTCCGTCTTTGTGGTATTTACGGTAAGCAGATATAAAAGCATTGCCCGCGTTGTCAAAATAGTTCAGAAACCCCTGCTGGAAAGGAAGGCCCGCACGAAGTATGGTGGCGAGGACTGGCGGTTGCTCGGGCAGGTTCATGCATGCTACTCCAAGCGGTGTATGCACATCGGTTTTCTTATATGGCAACTTTTTACTGATCTCATAGGCAAAAATCTCGCCTATGCGTTCCAGGTTCCGGCGAAACCTTAATCTGTCTCCCTGGACCTTCTCATCGCGTAATTCGGCAATGAACTGACTTAGTATGGAATTGTTTTCACCAAGGTTTACAAGCATGGAGGCAAATTTTTGTCGCCCTAAATATAAGTCTTTTAATCCAC
>SLRB01000237.1 GCA_007131165.1 Bacteroidales bacterium
GCCGGTGTAGTCTTCAGACACTGCCCGGAAGAGGTCCCGGTTCTGCTCCTGTGTCAGAGCAGCGGTTTCCGAATTCAAAGTATCGAGCATCAGCTTTACCTCTATCTCGGTGTTCTTGTAGTCGGCAAACCTCACTATGGCATCAGCAAACCTGAAGCCATACATCTCTTCATACCGCCTAACCCGCATGATCTCAACAATATCGCCGTTGGCTATAAAATCTGTCACTTCATTCTCGGGCATCCAGAAATAGTTGTTCCTTACTACCATCAGAAGATCCCCGGCTGCCAGCTCTTCATCCCTGAAAAGTATCTGGTCTCTGATACCCTTGTTGAACTGGTTGGCGCGGCGGTTTGAACGCGTTACCACTATTGTTTCCTCAACCCCCCATTTGTCGTAAGAATTGGTTATGTTCTCAATCAATTCCGCTCCTCCTATTCTCTCAATATCGTTAAAGCCCCTGGTAACAATGCGAGGCATCCCTGCCGCTTCCGATTCTATTTCGTAGCGTATTGCTGTAGCATTGAAAAGAATACCCGAATCCTCCGCCTGCCTGAGTATCTCGTTCAGGAATATTTCGGTAACATCAAAGCCGAACCCTCTGAGGTAATTGGCGTCAAGTGCCGGGCTTATGTCAATGCCCACCGGCGGAAGCTGTGCGGTATCGCCTGCCAGCACCAGCCGGCAGTTTGTCCCGTTATTTATGTATCCTATAAGGTCGTCCAAAAGCCTTCCGCTGCCGAAAATGTCTGTCTCATAGGCCTGGTTTGAAATCATAGAAGCTTCATCTACAATGAACAATGTGTCCTTATGCATATTCCTGTCCACTACAAACTTCCCCATCCCGTCGGCCGATGATCGCTGCCTGTATATTTTTTTATGAATTGTGCTGGCCGGGTAATTGCAGTAAGCCGACAGCACCTTAGCAGCTCTCCCGGTAGGTGCAAGGAGAACCACGTTGTTTTCCAGTATCTGCATTGTACGCACCAGCGCTCCCAGAATTGATGTTTTTCCCGTTCCCGCAAAGCCCTTGACAAGGAATATCTGCTTCACTGATCTGCCGGTGAGGAAATCAGGCAGCATATTTATCATTCTCCTCTGGCTCTCTGTTGGCTGGTGCCCTAACTGTCCTGTTAAGACGTTGATAATATGGTTTTTTAACATTTTCGTCAATTATCCCCGATTATGAGGTATAAATTCATTTTTTTTATAAATTTGCCATCAAACTTAAAGCTAAAATATCAGAAAAGCAGATCTCGTTCGTTATAATTAACGACAGAACCGTAAAAACTGAGATTCAAATTTAATTGCTAACTATATTTTATACACATGAAAACAGTAATTCAGATTCTATTGTCAGTTGCAGTCCTGTTGCTTGGATACCTGTTAATCGACAGTATAAACCAGCCAATAAGGTTTCAGCAAGAGCAAAGGGTAAGATATAACAGAACGATAGACAGGCTTAAGGACATTCGCGCTGCACAGCTTGCATACCGCTCGGTGTATGGCGAGTTTACCGGCAGTTTTGATACCCTGATAGATTTTCTCAGGTATGATTCATTCAGGGTTGTAAGGGCTATTGGTTTTGAAGATGAAGACGAAGATGTTGCTTCGGAAGAGATTATCCGCGATACCATCAGGGTAAGCGTAAAGGACTCCCTCTTCCGTGGTGATTACCCGCTCGATTCGCTGCGTTACGTGCCCTTCACAGGCGGACGCGAGGAATTCTTCCTTGGCGCCGGTGAGGTTATGACCGGTAGCGGACTCGCAGTGAAGGTTTTCGAAGCTCATGTGCATAACGATGTGTTGCTTGCCGGCCTTGACAGGCAGCTTGTAATCAACATGAATGATGAGCGTATCAGGAGGGATCAGTTTCCAGGGCTGCGCGTCGGATCACTTACCGAAACGACCAACAACGCTGGTAACTGGGAATAATAATCCCTTCCGGGTATGGATGTTGTTCTTATAGACGAAACATTTGATATTAATCAAACCGGTAATTACAGCATATCCATTCAGGCAGGCCTGAATGGATATGCTTTTTCTGTGCTTGACCCTTTGAGGAACAAGTACATTCTTTTAAAGCATATAGCCTTTGACGGCGAGATGACACCTTCGCTGCTGGAGGAGAAGATTGCCTCCATTCATGACAGCGATGAATTTTTGTCCCGCGAATACAAATCGGTGTTGTTCTCCTTTCAAAGCCCCCGTTACACTCTTTTGCCCGGCCCGTTATTCCAAAAAGATAACCTGCGTACCTACTTTGAGTTCAATCATTATCTTGAAGATCTCGACGAGATACATTACAACAGGTTGAAGGGCACCGATGCGTACAATGTTTTTGTTATTCCTGCAGAAATATCCGGCATTGTTCACAGGTCTTACGGAAATGTAAAATACTTTCACCAGGCTACGCCGTTGATTGAAAACGGACTTATCTCACATGGAGGTAAAAGCTCCAGGAAAACTGTTCTGGCTGCTATTTACGGCAAATATGCCGATATTGTTGTAATACAGGGAGAAAAGCTACTCTTGTGCAATACCTTCCCTTTAAAAAGCGATGCCGATCTTGTTTACTTTATTCTGTACGTTTATGAGCAGTTAAAGCTTGATGGCCTGGAGACACCACTGGTGATCTCAGGCGAGATAAAAAAGAATTCTGATGTATACGGAATGCTGCGGTCATATATTAGAAATACATCGTTCGAAAAGCGAAATGATCATTTTATATACAGCTACACTTTCAATGATGTTGATTACCATTGGTTTGTAAACCTCTTCAATTTAAGGTTGTGCGTATAATAAGCGGATTGCACAAGGGGAAAAGACTTTATCCGGGTAAGTATTTCAAGGCAAGGCCCACCACCGATTTTGCGAAGGAGAACCTTTTTAATGTACTTTCAAATTATTTTGAATTTTCAGAGCTTTCCGTGCTTGATCTTTTCAGCGGTACAGGCAGCATATCCTATGAGTTTGCATCAAGGGGTGCATTGATGGTAGATTCGGTAGAATCCAACACCAGGTACCATTCCTTCATACAGAAAACTGCAAGAGAGCTGGAATTTACCCACCTTACTGCTATCAGGGCTGATGCTTTCAGGTTCCTGAAGCACATATCGCGCCAATATGATATTATTTTTGCCGATCCACCTTTTGATTTGAAGGGAATCGACCAGTTGCCTCACCTCGTATTCAGCCGTAATCTTCTGAAACCCGGGGGATGGTTCATACTTGAACACGGTAAAGATCATGATTTCTCGCTCCTTCCTCAGTTCAGGGAGTTGCGGAAATACGGCAGCGTTCACTTTTCTGTTTTTGAAAATACCTGAGAAAAACATACCGGCTAAATATCCGGCCGGCCCCGGTAATATTTTCCTGCATCAAACTGGTCATCTATTCAATTCTCTTGCAGGACCCTTGTTTACATCAGTTAGCATGCTTTGCACTTGGGCAGCATCTTGTTCAATAAAAAATTTGGCGAAAAAATATCATATGCGTTTGCAGGATTAAAAATAACTTGTATTTTTGCATCACCTAAAACGATCCTTCTAAAAGGATCGAATGTTCTATAAAGTTAATGGTCCGGTAGTTCAGTTGGTTAGAATACATGCCTGTCACGCATGGGGTCGCGAGTTCGAGTCTCGTCCGGACCGCCAACTACACATTAAACCCCCTGATTATCAGGGGGTTTAATGTTTTTTAAACACTATTAATAGCAAGTTTACAGAATAACCTGGAACCAGAAATCAACAGGCGTGGTAGCTCTCTGAGATCCACGTGTACTTCCTGAACGTTGGGTTCCTTGTCCCGCTCCTTTACCTCCACCACTGCCAGGTCTTCCGGTTCTACCCTGGTTAATACCTCCACCTGAGGATCTGCCCGGATTATTCATTTGCACTTCACTATCTCCGGACTTCAGGCCAAAGGAAAAGATACCGTCATTATGCTTTCTGTCATCAAATATTATGGTTTTAGGTATCACTGCCGTGTAGTACAGAATTCCTTTACTATCCATTATAACATCTATTTCTACCGGGCTTCTTTCAGCCGGATAGGATAGTACTTGCTTTTCACCAATGTCATCAAAACCAACTAATATAAGTTCCTTATTTCTTCTATTAAAAGATTCAAAAAGTTGTTGAGATCTGTTATCACCAGGGGATTGTGCTTCTTTCACTTCTATATTGCGATTTTGTCCACCCCGGCTATCAGCTAATTGATACAGCCAGTACTTCCCGGTTTTTTTCTTGCCTGTCTCATCCAGATACACCTTTAACCCTGCCATTAAAATATTACGTTGTGAACCTAAATCC